>CAIOAQ010000499.1 GCA_903856025.1 uncultured beta proteobacterium | reverse complement strand
GTGTTTTGCACGGATCAGCTCGCGGGTTTCGTAGCAGTAAAACTCCATGCGGTCGATTTCGCGCAGCAAGTCGTTGGGGAACTCAATGTCGGCCTTGTCGATCTCGTCAATCAACAGTGCCACCGGCTGGTCAGCGGTAAAAGCCTGCCACAACACCCCTTTGAGAATGTAGTTGTGGATGTTTTTGACGCGTTCGCCACCGTCCACGTCGGCCAGTTGTGAGTCGCGCAGGCGGCTGACCGCATCGTACTCGTACAAGCCTTGCTGTGCTTTGGTGGTGGATTTGATGTGCCATTGCAGCAGCGGCACATTCAGCGCCGTGGCCACTTCCTCGGCCAGCATGGTTTTGCCGGTGCCCGGCTCGCCCTTGACCAACAGCGGGCGTTGCAAGGTGATGGCGGCGTTGACCGAGAGCATCAGGTCGTCTGTGGCGACGTAGTTTGGGGTGCCTTGGAATTTCATGGTGGGTGTCGGGTAGTTGTTAGGGACGAAATAGGGTTCAAACTGCCTTATTGTGGCCAATATCGGGTTTACGCCATGCAGAAGAGACCGGAGGACTTTCTATAATTGTTTGACATTTATCAAATCACCAACCGCCTTTTTCGGATTGTCTTAGCAAAATGAACAAATTTCTGTTGACCTTGTTGCCCCTGTTTGTCACATGCGCGACCTCCGTGGCCGCTTTTGCTCAGGACGTGACGGGTGACGCTGCTGCAGGCGGCAAAAAAAATGCGCTGTGCATCGGTTGCCACGGCATCAAAGGCTATCACATCAGTTTTCCAGAGGTACACCAGGTTCCAAAAATTTCAGGGCAGGGCGCAGGGTACATCCGTTCCGCCCTGCACGCCTACAAGGCCGGAGAGCGCAAACACCCCTCCATGCGCACGGTGGCTGCGGGCCTGAGCGAGCAGGATATTGCCGACTTGGCGGCGTACTATGAATCCACCGGAACCGGCGCAACGCTGCAGCCCGTTGCCGCACCGGGTTCAGCCAAAGCCGATGAATTGGTCGCCAAAGGGGGATGCACGTCCTGCCACGGTACCAACTTCAGCAAACCACTTGATCCGGCTTACCCCAAAATTGCGGGTCAGCACAGCGACTACCTGTATGTGGCGCTGCGTTCCTACAAGACCAATGACCGCCCCCTCATCGGCCGGTCCCATCCGATCATGGGCGGCGTGGCCAAGCAGTTCTCCAACGAAGACTTGAAAGTGCTGGCTGACTACGTGGGCAGCCTGCCGAGCGAGCTGCAAACCCTGCAGCGCGCCCGTATCAAGTAAATCTGCATATCAGTCGCGTGTGGCGTGGCGCTGCACGCAGGCGACATAGCTCTCGCCATCGGGTGGCCGCCCGGCGCGCTGGCTTTCCCACAGCATCTGGCCCAGACAGTCCATGGCGGCGTGATGCGCTTCATGCAACGAGTCCATGCGGTGCGTCAGCAGTTCCACCGCCTGGCGAATGCCGCGCGGCTGGTCAATGCTGCATTGTTCGGTGATGGACAGGTGCATCGACAAATGCAAAAAAGGGCTGGTTTTGCCTTCTTCTACCTGGCCCATGCTGCGCAGGGCGGCGTCCACGTCCGTCAGCGCCGCGTGGTATTCGGGGTGTTCATCAATCCACAGGCTTGCTATTGTTTCAATAGCTTCCATGGGTTGTTCTGCGAGGGCTTTAGCATAAACAGAACAAAAGAATTGGCGAACGTCGGCTTGTGAAGGATTGAACATGGTTGCGTGGATTGTCGCTTGCCGTGGCTCAATCGACCTGCCAGGCGGGCAGCTGCCAGTTGCGCCACATGGCCAGACCACGCAGCCCCGCCGTGACCAGCACACAGGCCATCAACGCAGCCCAGCCCGGCGCGTTCAGCTGCCATAAGCCGATGTACACCCAGCCCCCGGCAAAGGCGCACACGGCGTAAGGGCGGTGGTCGCTGAAGGCGGCGGGAATTTCGTTGCACACCACGTCGCGCAGCACGCCGCCAAACACCCCGGTGATCAGCCCCATCAACACGGCTACCAGAGCGGGCATCTGGCTGGACAAGGCTTGGTGCACCCCTGTGGCGGTGAACAGTCCCAGGCCCAGCGCATCGGGCCATTCAATGGCTTTGCGGGTCAAGTCAAAGTGGCTGCGGCGCATGAAAAACATGGCCAGCACACACACGCCCAGCACGCCCCACAGCATTTCCACGTGGCGCACCCAGAAAAACGGGCGTTCATCGAGCAGCAGGTCGCGCAGGGTGCCGCCCCCAAAGGCGGCCAAAAAGCCCACCACGCAGATGCCCACCACATCCAGTCGCTTCTGTGCGCCCTTCAAAACCCCCGACAATGCAAAGGCGGCGGTGCCCGCCAGTTCGACCAGAAGTCTGAGGGTTTCACCCCAGTGTTGAAGGTTGTTGATGCTCGAATTTCCCATCATCCAATTGTCACCCCATGCGCTTTTGCTGATTTTGTACACCGGCATGTGGTTGATCGAGGTGAAGTTGCTCTGGGGATACGGTGCATAGAGGATACCAAAAATAGTAGTGACAGTCCCTTTATTTACGAGGGGTACAGGCACTATTCATGCATATTTGATTGAAAGTGTCACGTCATGGACAGCCGGAAATCTGGCCAGCAGCTACAGTCGCTGCATGAAAATTTTCAATACCCTTGAAGAACTAAGCGCCATGGTGGGACAGGAAGTTGCGGTGAGCGACTGGGTCACCATCACGCAGGCGCAAGTGGATGGTTTTGCCGCCGCCACCGGCGACACGCAGTGGATTCACGTCGACGTCGAGCGTGCCAAGGCCGGGCCTTTCGGCGGCACGATTGCCCATGGGTTTTTGACGCTTGCGCTGATCCCCCGGTTTTTCGAGGACACCATTTGCATCACGCCGGTTCGTATGGCGGTGAATTACGGTCTCAATCGGGTGCGTTTTACGGCCCCTGTTCTGGTGGGCAGCAGGGTGCGTGGTCGCATCAGCTTGCAGCACCTTTCGGATACCCAGTTGCAAGGTGTCAAGGTGACTTGGGCGGTGCTGATTGAATGCGAAGGTGCTGCCAAACCCGTTTGCGTGGCCGAATCACTGGCGCGCCTGTACCTCTGAGTTGCCAAAGCCATTTTGACGCCAGGCTTCAAACACGGTGACCGCCACCGCATTAGATAAATTCAGACTGCGTTGGCCAGCCACCATGGGCAGCTTGATGGCTTGGTCTTTGGGAAAGGTTTGGCGAACCGCCTCACTCAAACCTTTGGTTTCGGACCCAAACACCAGGTAGTCACCCGGGGCGAAGTGCGTTTCGAACACGTTGCGGGTGGCGCGCGTGGTCATGGCAAACAGGCGATCCGGTGCAGGGCGCTCAGATTCCAGAAAAGACTGCCAGTTCGCATGGCGTGTCAGGGTTGCGTACTCGTGGTAATCCAGCCCGGCGCGGCGCATGTGCTTGTCTTCCATGGAAAAGCCCAGCGGCTCGATCAGGTGCAGACTGCAGCCGGTGTTGGCGGCCAGTCGGATGACGTTGCCGGTGTTGGGGGGGATTTCCGGCTCAACTAGAACGATATGAAACATGGCCAAATTGTCACCCAACAGGGAATTACTCGGTTCGGGCAAAAACCAGGCCGGTGACATGGCTGACGCCAGCGGCACGCAGCACCTGCGCTGCAGCGTGCAGTGACGCACCCGTGGTCATCACGTCGTCCATCAAGACGATGCGTTTGTCCTTGAGTTGCTGCACCGACAGCGGATCAACTGCAAACGCATGTTCCAGCGCACGCAGACGCTCGGCGCGTTTGAGCGTGTGTTGTGCCGGCGTGTCCTGAACCCTTAGCAGCAAGTCGAAGCGGGTTTTTTGGGGAGCAAGTGCCCGCGCCAACAGCAGTGCCTGGTTGTAGCCGCGCTCGGCCAGGCGATGGGTGGACAGGGGCATGGGCAGCAGCATGTCCGCCGCGTCAAGGGCCGGTTCTACCCAAGGGGCTGCTTTCATCAGGGTGGCCAAGGTGTTTGCCAGACCACTTTGGTCATGAAATTTGAAGTCGCCAATCAGGTGCGACCATGGATAGGCATAAGCCACAGCTGTCAGACAGCGATCCAGCGGTGGTGGCGATTTCAGGCAGGCGCCACAATGCGGCATGCCTGCAGGTAACGGCAGGGCGCACGTGAGGCAGCGGGGCTGAGGTTGTGCAAACTGGTTCACGCATGCTTCACAAACAGCATGTGCGGGCCAACGCTGGCATATCCGGCATTGGCCTGGAAGCTTGGCGAGCAGCCCTGTGAAAAATTGGGTTGGCATGGCATCAATATACTCGTAGCAAAGTTGTACATGATGCAGAACATTCGCCCCCCCACCATCGATCCACAAGCTGCGCAGCGTTGGCAGGCATTGGCCGTGCCTGAATCCCCCTGGCTGCATGAGGAGGTGGCGCGACGCATGCAGGAAAGGCTTGATCTGATCAAACGCCAGCCGCAGAGCTGGATGCACTGGGCACCACTCAACGGTGGCATGGCGGCGCATCGTTTGCTTGCTCAGCACTATGCCAAGTCGGCGTGCACCGTGTTGGAGACTTCAGACCCACGCGTCAACCAGGTGCGTCAAGCGCTGAGCTCGCCCTGGTGGCAATTGCAGCGCTGGTTGCAGCCAGAGACAGCGGTTGTGTCGCAGGTGACGCAGCCCGTGCAAATGCTCTGGGCCAACATGAACCTGCATATGGCAGCTGATCCGCAGGCGCTTCTGGCCCAGTGGCACAGCGCCTTGCAGGTGGATGGATTTCTGATGTTTTCCTGCCTGGGTCCGGACACGCTGAAAGAGTTGCGTGACCTCTATCAAGCACTGGGTTGGCCAGCACCAAGCCATGCTTTCACCGACATGCACGACTGGGGTGACATGCTGGTGGCGGCCGGATTTGCGGAACCGGTCATGGACATGGAACACATCACCCTGAGCTTTGAAACGCCAAAGCGCCTGTTGCAAGAATTGCGTGGACTGGGGCGCAACTTGCACGTGGATCGTTTTCCTGGCTTGCGTGGTCGGCGCTGGCACGCGGGGCTGCTGGAGGCCTTGGCCGATGCGCCTTTGCAGATCAACTTTGAGGTGGTTTATGGTCACGCATTCAAACCCGTGCCACGCGTTCAAGTGCGTGCGCAAAGCGAAATTTCACTGGAAGACATGCGCAATGCGCTGAGGCATCACAAGCAGATGGTCGCAAATCCAGGTCCGAAGGAAAAAAATGACTGAATTTGGCTTTAGATGGATGCTGATGGTCGCGTGTTTGTTGATTTTTCTTCTGTCGTTCGGCGTGTTGATCTGGGTATCCTGGAAACACCATCGGGGCGAAACACCAGAGCGGGTCAATTTTCACAGCTCGTTGGCGGTAGAAATTGCCTGGACGGTAGCCCCCTGCATCATCGTACTATTGCTGGTTTGGCCCACGGCGCGTATTTTTTGGACCCCGTAGCGGCCAATCAATACCGGAGATTCCAACGGCATGGGGTTTCTCCCTGTCGCTTTTGCGTTTTTCATAGGCGATCATCAAATACAATTGTTTGATAAATATCAAATAGTTGGTCAACAGTTGATCATTTCCTACCAGAAGGACCGCAATTTATGCGTAGCTTGTACAAGTTTGGTTTGAGCATTGGGCTGGCATTGGGGTCGGCCATGTCTTTTGCCGGTTATGCGTTCAACTTTCCAGAACCCGTGACCCCGATCGCACGGGAAACGCTGCACATGCACAACCTGGTGATGGTGGTCATTCTGATTTTGTTCTTCCTGGTGTTTGGCCTGCTGATCTATTCCTTTCGCAACCATCGCAAGGGTGCAGGTTACAAAGCGGCGCAGTTTTCTGGCCCCAAGGGACGCAAGCAGTGGTTATGGGCCTTGTCGCCGTTTGCGCTGCTGTTTGTGATTGACTACGGTGTGTTTGGTATCCCGGCTTTTCATGCGGTGGTGAACTACGAAGACACCAAGACCGATGCTGATATGGTGGTCAAGGTCACCGGGAGTCAGTGGCTGTGGCAATACGACTATCCAGCGGAAGGGGTGAGCTTTACCAGCCGCCTGATCACACCGCGCGACCAGATCGACAGCGGCGCGGCCAAGGGCGCGAATTACCTTTTGGAGGTTGACAACCCTCTGGTGTTGCCGGTGGGTAAAAAAATCCGCTTCATCACCACTTCCAATGACGTGATTCACAGTTGGTGGGTGCCTGCGTTTGGTGTCAAGCGCGATGCGGTACCGGGTTTTTTGCGTGAATTTTGGGCCAAGGTTGAAAAAACAGGCACTTACCGTGGTCAGTGCTCCGAGCTGTGTGGCAAAGAACATGGCTTCATGCCGGTGGTGGTCAATGTGGTGACCCAGGAAGAATTTGCCCAATGGCTGGCCAGCAAGAAGCAAGCAGCAGTACCCGCGCCCGCAGCGGCAGCAGCACCCGTGGCACCGGCAGTGGTTGCCAAAGCGCAGTGATCGTTCAAGATTTTCAGAAATTCAGCAAAAGGAGTTGGTAATGGCACACGATATGGCGCACGGCTTGCCGGTCAGTGAGTCCCATGAGGGGCATTACAAAGGGGGATGGGTTCGCTGGCTGGAAACCACCAACCATAAAGACATCGGGATCATGTACCTGATCTTTGGCTTTGTGATGCTGTTTATTGGTGGCGGCATGATTTTGGTGGTGCGCGCTGAGCTGTTTCAGCCAGGCTTGCAGTTTGTGCAGCCTGAGTTGTTCAACCAGCTCATCACCCTGCACGGGCTGGTGATGGTGTTTGGGTTTGCCATGCCAGTGGCTACCGGTTTGGCCAACTACATGTTGCCCATGATGATTGGTGCACCTGACATGGCGCTGCCCCGGTTGAACAACTGGGGCTTCTGGATTTTGCCGCCTGCGGCCCTCATGCTGACGTTGCCGTTTTTCTTGGGGCTGATGGGGGTGGGCCCGGGCGCTGTGGACACGGGATGGACACTTTACGCGCCCTTGTCGATTCAAAGTGGTTGGGGTATGGACTTTGCCATTTTTGCGATTCACATGCTGGGGGTGTCGTCCATTCTGGGCTCTATCAATGTGATCGTGACCATTCTCAACATGCGCGCGCCTGGCATGACGATCATGAAAATGCCACTGTTTGCACATGGATTTTTGATGACGGCGGTGCTGCTCATCACCATCATGCCGGTGTTTGCAGGTGGTGTGACCATGGTACTGATGGATCGCCACTTTGACACCCATTTCTTCAACGCTGCAGGTGGTGGCGACCCGGTGTTGTGGCAACACATTTTCTGGTTCATGGGTCACCCTGAGGTGTATGTGTTGTTGCTGCCGATTGCCGGTGCGCTGCCGCACGTGTTCTCGGCCTTTGCCCGCAAGCCGATTTATGGCTACAAGGCACAGGTGTATTCCTTTTGGGCCATCGCTGGGTTGGGCTTGGTGGTGTGGGCGCACCACATGTTCACCAGTGGCATGTCCTTGGGCAGCCAGATCTACTTCATGTACATCACCATGGCGATTTCGTTCCCCTTGGCGGTGTTGTTCTTCTGCTGGATTGCGACCATCTGGAAAGGCTCCATGAGCTTTGAGACCCCGATGCTGTTTGCACTGGGTTCTTTGGTGTTGTTTGGCTGGGGCGGTGTGACAGGTTTGGCATTGTCGGACGCGGCCGCTGACCCGCAGTACCACAATGCTTACTTCATGGTGGCGCATTTTCACTATGCGTTCTACCCCACTGCGGTGATGGGGGCGATGGCCGCCATCTATTACTGGTTACCCAAGTGGACCGGTCACATGCTCAATGAAACCATTGGCAAGTGGCATTTCTGGGTCACCATTGTGGGTTTTAATCTGACTTTTATTCCGCAGTTTTTTGTGGGATTGGCCGGTATGCCGCGCCGCATTCCAGACTACCCGGTGATGTTTGCCGAGTGGAACATGCTTTCCAGCATTGGGGCTTTCATTTTGGGCTCGGCGCATCTGATCTTTGTCTACAACGTTTACAAGACCATCAAAGGTGGTGAAAAAGCGGGCGACAAGGCCTGGGAAGGCGCAGAGGGCCTGGAGTGGACGGTGCCGTCACCTGCGCCGTACCACACCTTTGAAACGCCTCCGGTCATCAAATAAGCCTTGTTCGGGTCTATAGCCATGAAATTATTTGAATCCAACGTTCCTGTGATGGATGCAGCAGAGTGGGAAAAGCGCAAGCGCAGTAACAAGCGCTTGGGCTATGTGTTTGGTGCTGTCGTGCTGTTGATCTTTTTGGGATCAATATGGAAATACCGTCCGTTCTGATGGATGTACCAAGCCTTGATCGTCAGCGTCGTAACGTGCGGCTGGCGATCAAACTGGGTTTTGTCGCGCTGTTTTTTGTCGGGTTTGGTTTTGCCATGGTGCCGCTTTACGACGTGATTTGTGAAGTGACCGGACTCAACGGCAAAACCAACACGGTGGCCATGGTGGCTGACAAAAACACCCAGGTTGATTTTTCACGATCGGTCAAGGTGGAGTTTTTGAGCCATTCCATGCCGGGCGTTGGTTTGCATTTCAAGCCAGAAGGTTTTTCGATTCGGGTGCATCCGGGTGAAATTTCGCGCATGAACTACACCCTCACAAATACCACCGACAAGGTGTTTGTGGGGCAGGCCATTCCCAGCATTACGCCCGCAGTGGCGGCCCAATACTTTGAAAAACTGGAGTGTTTTTGCTTTAGCCAGCAAACCTTTGGACCTGGGGAGACGCGCACCATGCCGGTGGTGTTTGTGGTGAACCCCAAGCTTGACCGGGACTATGGAACCATCACGCTTTCGTACACATTTTTTGAAGCCGTTAAAGCCAAAAGTTGATTTGATAAGGAAATAGAAGCATGACACACGCTACCCAACCTGCTGTGCGCGGCCATTATTTTGTGCCTGCCGCCAGCCACTACTCGACATTTTTGTCGGTAGGAATTTTTTTGCTGGCTCTGGGCTTTGTTTTCCGCATCAATGGCACGCCCCAGGGTGTCTGGAGCATGCTGATCGGCACCGCGCTGATTTTGTACGTGATCTTTGGCTGGTTTGGCGAAATCATCAGTGAAAACGTGCGTGGTATCTACACCTTGTGGGAAGACCGTTCTTACCGCATTGGCATGGTCTGGTTCATCTTCTCAGAGGTGATGTTTTTTGCCTGTTTTTTTGGTGCGCTGTTTTACATTCGCCGCATCGCCTTGCCAGAAATGGCCGGTTTTGAAGAATCACTCTCGCCGTACGGCAAATTTACCAATGCCTGGCCCAGTGCCGGCCCATTAGGCGATAGCTTCACGCCCATGCACGCCTGGGGAATTCCTGCCATCAATACCATGCTGCTGTTGACCTCCGGGGCCACCTTGACATGGGCGCATTGGGGGTTGATCAATGGCAAACGCACGCAGCTGAATGTGGGTTTGGCGCTGACCGTGGCGTTGGGGCTGACCTTCATGGGCTTTCAGGTGTTCGAATACGCACACGCTTATTCT
>CAIOAQ010000498.1 GCA_903856025.1 uncultured beta proteobacterium | reverse complement strand
TCGCCAAGCACCGTGGGTATGCCTTTCAGTGGTTCGGCATGGCGGTGGCACTCATCCTTTTTTATCTGTTTGCCAGTTTCCGCAAAGGTGTACCCCATGAACCAGCCAAGTGATGAAGTATTGGGTCTGTCGGTGCATTCCTTGCCAACGCCCGGTGGCGCGGCCGGCTCGGTGCTGACTGGCAGGTTGAAGTTGCTGGGGATTTTGTTGGCATGCTCGCTGCCGATCGTTGTGGCCTGCTTTGTGTTCTATGTGGTGCGCCCGCACGGGCAAGCCTCGTTTGGTGAACTCATCATGCCCGTGCGTCCGGTGTCTGATGTGCTGGCCACCAGGTTGGATGGCACTTCGTTGCCTCTGCCTGCCCTCAAGGCGCAGTGGCTGCTGGTCAAGGTGGACGGCGGCGCTTGTGTTCAGGACTGCCAAAAGCAGTTGACGGTGTTGCGGCAATTTCGTCTGATGTTGGGCAAGGACATGGACCGTGTGGATTGGTTGTGGCTCGTCAACGACCAAGCCCCGGTGGATGCGCAATTAACAACCCTGCTTCAACATGACAACGCCACCGTGTTGCGGGTGGATGCACAAGTGCTGCACACCTGGCTGCCTGCGCGTGAAGGCCAACGCCAGCAGGATTTCATTTACGTGGTCGATCCCATGGGCAACGCCATGATGCGTTTTCCGTCACGCCTTGACAGCGCTGCTGCGGCCAAGGCCAAGCGTGACATGGAACATTTGCTGCGTGCGTCCATAGCCTGGGATGCGCCGGGGCGCTGAGAGCGAGCTGATTATTTTGAATGCCATGAACACGCAAGCTTTGTATGACCTGACACCGCTCGTGAGCCTGCTGGTGCTGGGCGCTTTGGTGGCCTTGGGCCCGTTGGTCTGGGTGCATTGGCATCATCGTGGGGTGACACCTTTGCGCCGGGTGCAGGCGCTGCGGCTGCTGACCCTGTTTTTGACCTTTGACCTGATTGTGTTCGGTGCGTTTACCCGTTTGACCGATTCGGGTCTGGGTTGCCCGGATTGGCCAGGTTGCTACGGCAACACCTCCCCCTTGGGGGCCAGTCATGCGATCGCCAGCGCCCAAGCCGCCATGCCAACTGGCCCGGTCACCCAAGCCAAAGCCTGGATTGAAATGCTGCATCGTTACCTTGCCATGGGGGTAGGGGCCTTGATTTTGGTGATCACCACCTGGGGCTGGCTACGTGGTCGCCCCAGCAGGCGGGTGACCGACCAGACCGCAGGGGAGTTGTCACCCTGGTGGGCAACTGCCACGCTGGCGTGGGTGTGTGTACAAGGTGCATTTGGCGCGTGGACGGTCACCATGAAACTGTTTCCCGCCATCGTGACCTTGCATCTTGCTGGCGCGCTGGTGTTGCTTGTGCTTTTGTGTGTGCAGGCAGCACGCGGTCATTTGCCAATGGGCATGCGCGGCTTGTCGGTATTCCTGCACAGGGCCATGATGATCGCTTATGTGTTGCTGAGGGCCCAAATTTTGTTGGGGGGCTGGGTCAGCACCAACTATGCGGTGTTGGCCTGCAATGATTTT
>CAIOAQ010000497.1 GCA_903856025.1 uncultured beta proteobacterium | reverse complement strand
GATCACCATCCTTATGATGATCAACCCACCCACCGTTGGACTCCAAAATTCCCACCAGGCTCATTTCTGGATGGAAATACGCAGCTCGTTCAGGCTCATTGCACGTTGGACAAGGCTGGTTGTTGCTTTATGGTGCGTGGTCGTTTAAAACGATCAATGAACTCAAAGTTAATGGTGAGTTGTACCAGCGCATATCCCAGACAAAGGATCTTGTCGCCGACATATTGCCGCCACCCGAGTATGTTCTGGAGCCTTACCTTGTCGCCTTGCAATTGGCATCAACCATTGACAAAACACAGCAGGATAAATTGATTGAGCGTATGAAATCGCTCAAGAGCGACTACGACGCGCGGCACGAGTTCTGGGCCAAGGCCAGTCTGGATCCACAATTAGCGGATTACCTGCTCAAGCAGGCTCATGCGCCTGCACTCGAAATTTTCAAGGTCATCAATGAAGGCATCATTCCTGCGGTGCAGAAGCAAGATCGGGCTGCTATTGACCCGGTCACCCAAAAAGTGGGTGAGTTGTACGAAGTACACCGCGCGGCGATCGACAAGGCAGTTGCGATAGCCAATAAGGCTTCAAGTGACGACGAGGCTTTTGCAAAAGAGCGCATCTGGTCCTCTTCTGTGTTGCTGCTCGTTATTTTGGTGGTCACGCTGGGCGCTACCATTGCCGTGTCCATTTTGATTTCCAACAGCATTCTTAGTCCGTTGCGAAAGGCGGTTGAAATCACCAATAAGTTTGGCTCGGGAGACTTGAGCGAGGCCATTGAGCCACAGGGCGATAACGAGCTCGCACAAGTGTTGGGGGCATTGAAATCCATGCAATCGAGTCTGGTAAGGGTTGTATCCAGCGTGCGCAGTGGCTCCGAGGGGGTTGCGACTGCGAGTGCCGAAATTGCTCAAGGCAACAATGACCTGTCTGCCCGCACTGAAAGCCAGGCCAGCGCGTTGGAGGAAACAGCTGCGTCCATGGAGGAACTCAGCGCGCAGGTCAAGCACAACGCTGAAAACGCCAGTCAGGCGAATCAGTTGGCTTCCAGTGCATCTACGGTCGCCGTCCGAGGCGGGGATGTCGTGGGTCGTGTCGTAGAGACCATGAAGGAAATCAACGATTCTTCCAAAAAAATATCCGACATCATCAGCGTCATTGATGGCATCGCGTTTCAGACCAATATCCTGGCTTTGAATGCCGCAGTTGAGGCGGCCCGAGCGGGTGAGCAGGGACGAGGTTTTGCGGTGGTGGCGAGCGAAGTACGGTCTCTTGCCGGACGCAGTGCCGAGGCGGCGAAAGAAATCAAAAATTTGATCAATGCCAGTGTCAATCGGGTTGAACTCGGTACAGCGCTTGTCGATGAAGCTGGCGTCACCATGAGTGAAGTAGTGGCTTCTATCAAAAGAGTCAGTGACTTGGTGGGGGAAATCAGTTCGGCCAGCGGAGAGCAGGCGGCTGGTGTGGCGCAGGTGGGGGAAGCCGTCACACAAATGGATCAGGTTACCCAGCAAAATGCAGCACTGGTGGAGCAAATGGCAGCGGCGGCCAGCAGCTTGAAATCCCAAGCCACGGAACTGGTGCAGACGGTTTCCGTTTTTAAGCTGGATGCCAACGACAGAATGACCAGTACCCTACAGTAGGTTCGGCCACGTCAATGGGCATGCAATGATGCTGCAAAGAAGTAGTCCTTGCCAGGATGACTCCTGCGTACCGCTGAATCCTGATCGCACTCAGGGTGCCAAGCGTTCCCGAATCCAGAAAACCTCTGGTTCATCAGAACTGAGAGGAGAGGGCTGGCGCAGGCGATAGCGCAATCGATCATGCAGTCGACTCTTGCGCCCCTGCCAAAACTGCCAATTGTCGGGTTTGAGGCGGTAGCCACCCCAGTGCGGAGGGCGTGGCGGGTTCAGTAAAAACTTGGCACCGTACTTGGCGGCATTGGCCACCAGAACCCCTCGCCCACTGATAACCTGGCTCTGTGGGCTGGCCCAGGCACCGATGCGGCTGTCCAGCGGGCGGCTGTGAAAGTAGGCATCACTCTCAGCGGCACTTACTTTTTCGATCACCCCCTCGATGCGCACCACGCGTTCAAGTTCTACCCAATGAAACTGCAATGCTGCATACGGGTTGCCCGCCAGTTCCTGACCTTTGCGGCTGTCATAGTTGGTGTACCAGACGATTCCATGTTCATCAAACCCCTTGATCAGCACCACGCGGGTGCTGGGGCGCAAGTCATGACCTACCGTGGCTACGGTCATGGCATTGGGCTCAGGTACCTGGCTGGCAATGGCTTCCCCTAACCACTGTTCGAACTGTTTCATGGGGTCCGCGTGCGAAGCTTCTTCATTGAGTTCGGCACGCTCATAGCTTTTACGAAGGTCGGCAATGTTTTTCATGGTTTTAGTATAGAGACATGGCGTGGGTGCCCTGAGACCAAGGTCAAATCGATGTTAGAGAATAGACACCTGATCACACCTGTTTTGGAGAATGTCTTGGAAGAGTTTGCAATTGCCATCATCGGCGGAAGCGGCCTTTACGAAATGCAAGGGTTGGCCGATATTCAGGAGCACTGGGTTGACACGCCTTTTGGTAAACCTTCCGATGCGGTCGTCACCGGTACGCTAGACGGAGTTGCGGTGGCATTTCTGGCGCGTCATGGGCGCGGGCACAAACTGTTGCCCAGCGAGGTGCCCTATCGGGCCAATATCTACGCGTTGAAGGCCCTGGGGGTGCGTTACTTGCTGTCCATTTCTGCGGTCGGTTCGTTGGCTGAAGACATGCGCCCACTGGACATGGTGATTCCCGATCAGATGATGGACTTGACCAAAGGCCGCCAGGCCAGCTTTTTCGGTGCTGGCGCGGTGGCGCATGTGTCCATGGCCCAACCGGTTTGCCCAAACCTGGCAGAACTTCTGTCACGGGCCTGCCAGGCCACGGTGCCTGAGGACGTTCGTGTCCACACCAAGGGCACCTATGTGTGTATTGAGGGGCCCGCTTTTTCGACACGGGCGGAGTCCGAGTGGTACCGCTCCATGGGCGCACAGGTGATTGGCATGACCAACATGCCCGAGGCCAAACTCGCGCGTGAGGCTGAGATCGCCTATGCCACGCTAGCTCTGGTCACAGATTACGATTGCTGGCACCCCCGCGAAGCCCATGTGACGGCGGATCTGGCGATGGCCAACCTGATGCGCAATGCCGCCACCGCCCAGCACATTGTTCGTCATGCCATTGGTTTGTTGGCCCTGGAAATGCCAAGCTCCATTGCGCATGACGCACTGTCGTCGTCCTTGGTGACACCCATTGCCATCATGGAAGACAGCGTCAAACTGCGGCTCGCTGCGTTGCTGGCCTCACGCATCAACCGGGGTTAAGACTTCTGTTTATCCGACCAATGAACCCAGCGTTCATGGTCAGCAGGCTCATCCACATCCCACAGGGTTGCCAGTTCGTGCCACCGCAACCCTTGCATGCGCAAGCGTTGGCGCGTTTGCGCCATGACGGCGGCGGTACTCCACGGCATGTCGGAAAACAGCGTGGCGTGGCTGTGTCGTAATCCAATCAGCGCGTAGCCACCGTCCTCCGTGGGGATAAAAACTGCATCGTCACCTTGTTGCAGTGCGGTGTGGGCATCGGCGATGTGTTGGGTCGTCAAAGCAGGGCAGTCGGTGCCCACCAAGACCAGGGGGGTAGCGTCTGAAGCCAGCGTTGCAAACGCAGCATCCATGCGTGCGCCCAGATCACCATGGGGTTGTTCGATGAGTTGAACTTTGAAGGTCTGAGCACAAGTCAGAAAAAAAGGATGTTGACAATCGGACGTGCACCAGAGGCTGGTTTCATACGCAGCAGTTGAACACACCGTTGACAAGGTTCTCTGGATAAAACCGGCCTGCAAATCAGCCGCTCCAGCGGCACCAAGCTTCGGGATCAGGCGGGTTTTGGCATAACCGGGTACCGGTGCTTTGGCAAAAACGGCGACTCTTGGCCGCACCGCGTTGTTCATGATTTGGAGTGCGGCACATGCGCGTATTGCTGTGCCAGTTGATTCGGGTCTGCGCCCAGAAAATAGGCGAGGCGCAAGCGCCACATCAGCAAAATGGTGCGCAACACACCGTGGCGCTCCCAGCGCCTTCCGGAGGTCACGACACGCTGGCGCAGGCAGGCCGGGTACGCCCGTTTTTTCAACAACTTACTCAGGGTAATGTCTTCCATCAAGGCGATTGGCGGAAAACCACCTACCGCGTTGAACGCTGCCCGCGTCACAAACATTGCCTGGTCCCCCGTGGCAATGCCTGTCAGGCGCGAGCGCCAATTCATCATGGTGGCGACAAGTTTGAGCCATGGGCTGCGCCCTTCAAGGGTCACATCAAAGCGCCCCCAGGTGGCACCTTGCGCAATCGCATGGTCCATGGCCTCCAGTGCCCCAGGTGGTAAGCGGGTGTCTGCGTGCAGGAACAACAAAACCGAACCGCAGGCCACGGCGGCACCGGCATTCATTTGAGTTGCTCGCCCCTTGGCCGACTGCACCACACGATCCACATGCGGGGCCGACAGTGTCATTGTTTGATCGGCGCTGCCACCATCCACCACGATGAGCTCTACCGAGGGGGTGCGCACAGCGGCCAGCGACCGCAAAAACTCAGCGATGCCAGCGGCTTCATTCAACACCGGAATGATGATGGAAACGCGCACAGCCACCCTCATCGCTCTTGGAGTCAGGCCGCGCAGGCAAGCTCGCTGCTGTGGGTGGTTGCTAACGATCCTCCGCAGCTGGAGCCTTGCCCAGCGGTGCAGCCATAACAATGGGCCGCCACACGCACGGCGGCCCCAGGCAGGGCGGCGGCATTGACATCGCGAAGATGCTGCTTGTGTACCGAGGTGCCCGCTGGCAGACCCAGCTGTTGGTTGAAGTCGCAGTCGTACACATGGCCTTGCCAATCCACGCTGAGCAACTCCCGGCACATGATGTGCTCAAGGTTGGCGGGGCGGTGGGCCACCTGAAGCAGCGCCAGGTAGTGGTCAAATTGTCCGTGCGACACCAGTTGAGAGCCAAAGCGCTGGATCGGCATGTTGGCCAGGGTCAGCAAACGGGTGAACTCAATGCCAAAGCGCTGGCGCAATTGCGTGCGGTATGCGGTTTCAAGCTCGTCCTGTGCTGGGGGTAACGCGGGGCCTTGCGGGTTGTACACCAGCGACAGCGGCAAATTGCGGTGCACGCCATATCCCAAGGCATTGAGTGCCAACAGACCTTGAATGCTGGCATCAAAGCTGCCACGCCCGCGTTGTTTGTCCACGTTTTCTTCGAGGTAACACGGCAGCGAAGCGACGATTTCAACCTGTTGATCTGCCAAAAATTCGGCCAGCCCGGCCACTTCAGGCTCGAAGAGAACCGTCAGGTTGCAGCGGTCGATCACGCGCCGCCCCAGGTTGCGTGCCGCCAGCACCAGACGGCGGAAATGCGGATTCAGCTCCGGCGCACCGCCGGTTAAATCCAGGATTTGCACGCCAGGGTTGGCTTCCAGAAAACGGATCACTTCATCCACCGTACTTTCATCCATTTCCTCGGTGCGGTGGGGGCCTGCATTCACATGGCAGTGCACACAAGTCTGGTTGCAGTGGTAGCCCAGGTTGACTTGAAGCGCACTCAAACCGGCGCGTGTCACCGGTGGGAATGGAATGCTTTGAAGAAGTGGCCAAACGGGATGCATAGGTTCCTAAAAAATAATTCCGTGGGATGGACGCGCGGTCAACGCACCACCGAAAGTTTCGCACGCTGCCATGCAATGATGCCACCGG
>CAIOAQ010000496.1 GCA_903856025.1 uncultured beta proteobacterium | reverse complement strand
TTTAAAATATTGCTATAATTCGAAGCTTAGCGGCTGTAGCTCAGTTGGATAGAGTACTTGGCTACGAACCAAGGGGTCGTGGGTTCAATTCCTGCCAGCCGCACCATATGAATCAAGGACTTAGCGTCGAAAGACACTAAGTCCTTTCTTCTTTGTGGCATTTTTTTGAGTTCTGGTTACCGTTCCGTTACCGTTTCTCGAAGACTGCGACCGGACTTGGTTGAACCAGGTTGGACAGTTACAGCGAAAATTCTCTCGAATTTTGCTGCCCACTGAGGCAAGGATATTGAACGTTGTCCGCTCTCAGCTAGAAAAGAACGGTTCATAGCCATCGTTCACAGCAGTTCGACTTGCCGGTCAAATTCGCTGCCAATCACTCGCCTTGATCGGGCCAATGAAAATTTAAGCTCAACCCCAAACCGACTTGTAGTCACCGCGTGAACTGCTTTTTAGGATCAAGTGATTCGGCATTGCTTTCCAAGGAATGCTTGAAAAAAGGTCATCAATGCAGCCCATGCATCAAGAGCAGATGGCAAGATTTTTCACTGTGGAGCAATTTTTCTTCGTTGGAGATTTCACCGAGGTGCTTGCCGTGCTTCCAATGACTGGTTCACTGCGTTCTTGAAGTTGTTCATTCGATAAGACATGACATCAAACCCCGTGGACTCGTCAAATTCGTATCGTCCAAAAGTACAGTTGGAAAGAGCCATTTCGATGGCATTGCATGGCACTTCGTTGCCAACTAATCGGTTGTCCAGCAAGAATCCATCAAAACTGCCGACAATTAATTTCGCCTCAACAGTTCTGTTCGCACTCGGTATCAGGTGCTCTGTACCCTGTGGGTGGATTTCGGTCGAAAATTTAATTTCTGACTCACCAATTTCCATGTAGGTCTTGCCAGACTTCCATCCCTTTCCCAATTCCCAGACTGCATCTACCTCCGCCGTAACGGACACGAGTTTTTGCGACTCCAACAACGTAGCCAGGGTTTTTATGCGATTCAAGAGGTCACTTGTAAGTGTCAACTCTACCCATCGTGAGAGTGAAAAGGAATCGCCGGAATCGTCTTCCGTTTGAATGAAAAGCCGTTTGAAATTCAAACCTTTGCTCCGAATCTTGATGTAGCGCAGAAAAGCCGAGTGTTGCCCGGCGAAGTGACGAGATTTTGCATTGTGCTTGTCAGGAACCAATTAAAGACCTGAAGTCTGAAACGGATGCATGACCTTTTCCGGGTGGAGTATTCAGCATGCCCGGCACCACCATTTCTCGAAGCAATTTGGTATCGCGTCCGTTGTACAGATTGGCGTTGCGCCCCAGGCAGCTTGATATCAGCATGGTTTCAAGAAACTGAATGTCTCTATGTTCATTGCCTGTGGGGCCTACGATTTTCCCCTTGGGTGTGTACTTGGCAATCAAGGTCAACAGAGGCGTTCCCTTTCTGCCAGCAATCACATTGTTGTAGTGGACAAGTTTATGGCTGGTTAAGCATTCCTTCATGAACGACTGCTTCTCCGCAAGACCCACATACCAAGGTAACACTCCTTTGCCCGCGCGAATTGAAAATATGTAGCAACCAATCGCGCCGGAAAGTCCGTTTTCAACTTCGGTGTCAACGCGGTACCACAGATCGGCCAGTGAATTTTTATCGCTGGCGATGAGGCCGTTGTTCTGCCTTGGAATTTCGACGAATGTGTGTGGAAAAAAGTTCATTAGGCTTGCCGTTGATCGTAACAAAGTCGTTGCTATAAATTCAAAACTCACAATCGATGAAGATTCATCGCTGATTTCTCAAAAAAACTCGATCCTAGATTTTTTCAGTCACATATGTCCTTAATGTAGTGACATTGCTTTCGCTGCCAATCTGCATCCAAAGCTGGCAGGCAGTCATCACCCAACTATCTAGTTGAAGCTGCGCACCCCATCAGCGGGAATGCAGCGATCGGCCCACATGCTGATCGACTTCTTCAATCAGCAGCATCCCCCCATCCATTCGTCTGATCCCGCATGTCTGCCCCGTGGCAGGCATCTATGACGTCCGTGATTCGCCAGCTCAGCCACGCATCCACGGTTGCTGGCAATTTCCGTTCGTCTGAACCTGTCCACAACCATCTCAAGGAGTCCCACTGCCATCCATAGCCACGTCCAATAACCGCAACCTCATTCATCCGAACCCATTTATCCGTCCATCACACCCAAGGAACCCTCATCATGACCATCACATGTCCCATTTGCCAATCTACCCAAATCCGCTCCAAAGACTTTGGCCGTAAAACCGGGGGCACCATCGGCACCATCGCCGGTGCTGCTACAGGTGCTGAAGCCGGAATGGCTGCCGGTCCCGTAGGTGCCATCGTCGGCGGCATTGCCGGTGCACTCCTGGGCAGTCTTTGCGGCGGTGCCGCCGGAGCAGCCGCAGGCTCCCGATTTGGCAGCGTCGTCGATGACCATGTCCTGAACAACTATGCATGTCTTGACTGCGGATATAGCTTCAGCAGACACCACTGCTGAGCGGGTTCATTCATCGAATCACCGACAACCTAAACGTCGGCACCCCTCAGTCGTTTCTTTTAGTCCCCCTTTTTTATCCACCCCGCGCACGCACGTGAGCCCTGCTGAATTCTTTGTCAGCGGCCTTGTCACGTGCAATTTACCCAAACAGAAAGCAATATCACCATGGCACATGCAATCCAATCTATGGCCTATACCGGCCAAACCCCCTGGCATCAATTGGGCAATGTCCTGCCTGCCAAGCAATCCATCGATGTCTGGGCCAAAGAAGCTGGCATGGACTGGGCTATCTGCGAAAGCCCGGTTCGTTATCTCACCGACCAAATTGGCTCTCTGGGAGCCATCATGTCGTATGCCGAGCAAAAGGTGCTCTACCGCTCTGACACCAAAGCAGCCTTGTCTGTCGTCAGTGGCCGCTATCAGGTGGTCCAACCCAAAGCGGTGCTGGAGTTTTACCGGGATCTGACCGAGATTTCTGGCTTTGAACTTGAAACTGCGGGTGTCCTAAAAGAAGGTAAAAAATTCTGGGCACTGGCCAAAACCGGCAAGGAAGCATCCCTCAAAGGTAATGATGTCGTCAAGGGCTACATCCTGCTTGCCACCAGCTGTGATGGCACCCTGGCCACTACCGCCACACCGACCACCATCAGAGTCGTCTGCAACAACACGTTGGCCATTGCCTTGAACGGTGCGAGCAGCGCCATCCGCGTTCCGCACAGCACCAGCTTCAATCCCCAGTCGGTCAAGAAGCAACTG
>CAIOAQ010000495.1 GCA_903856025.1 uncultured beta proteobacterium | reverse complement strand
GGGGTGATCATCCATGGCCGCACGCACGGTGCAAGTGGACACGTTGCCGTTGTTTTTGACCAAAGTCTGGGTGAGCTCACGCACCGTGACCATGCCCACCAGCTCGCCGTGTTCCATGACCACCAGCGAACCAATGTCACGCTCATTCATCAGGGTGAGCGCCGACATGAGAGATTCGTCTGGAGCAGCGGTGAACAAGGTACCGCCTTTGATGCGCAAAATATCGCTAACTTTCATGGTGTTCCTCTGTCTGAAAAATGGGTGGACCTGAGCAGGTGGATTTGGGTGCAATATAGCCCACAATCCGTACGATTTACATCATGATTTACACCAAGACACTTAAATTAGCGGCTGCACTGATTTTTGTCTCCCTACACTCAAACTGAAAGACTGCCATGTCCGGCTATTCTGACCCTGCTTTTGACACACTGGCCCTGCACGCTGGCGCAGCCCCGGACCCCAGCACGGGCGCGCGCGCCGTGCCGATCCACCTGAGCACCTCGTTTGTGTTTGAGAGCAGCGAGCATGCCCAGTCGTTGTTCAACCTGGAGCGGGCTGGTCATGTTTACAGCCGCATCAGCAACCCGACCAACGCGGTGCTGGAGCAACGCATCAGTGCGCTCGAAGGCGGCATCGGTGCACTCTCGGTGGCCAGTGGTCAGGCTGCGCTGCACTTGAGTGTGGCCACGCTGATGGGTGCGGGCAGCCATATCGTGGCCAGCACGGCACTCTATGGGGGCAGCCAAAACCTGTTGCACTACACGCTCAAACGCTTCGGCATCGACACCACCTTCGTCAAACCCGGCGACCTGGATGCATGGCGCGCCGCCGTGCGACCCACTACCCGGCTGTTTTTTGGGGAAACTGTGGGTAATCCGGGGCTGGATGTGCTGGACATTCCCACGGTGGCCGCCATCGCCCATGACGCAGGTGTGCCGCTGTTGGTGGACTCGACCCTGACCACCCCGTGGCTGATGAAACCGTTTGACCTGGGCGCGGACCTGGTCTACCACTCGGCCACCAAATTTTTAAGTGGTCATGGTACGGTGATTGGTGGGCTGGTGGTCGACGGTGGCAGCTTTGACTGGGAGCGCAGCGGCAAATTCCCGGAACTGTGTGAACCCTACGATGGTTTTCACGGCATGGTGTTTTCAGAGGAATCCACGGTGGGAGCTTTCCTGCTGCGCGCGCGCCGCGAAGGGCTGCGTGACTTTGGTGCGTGCCTGAGCCCGCATTCGGCGTGGCTGATTCTGCAAGGCATGGAGACGCTTCCGCTGCGCATGGCGCGGCACATGAGCAACACGCAGAAGGTGGTTGAATTTTTGGTCAGCCAGCCGTTTGTAGGCCGCGTTGGGCACCCCATGCTGGAATCACACCCCAGCCACGCACTGGCACAAAAGCTGTTGCCGCGCGGCGCGGGGTCGGTGTTCAGTTTTGACCTGAAAGGCACACGAGAGCAGGGCAAGAGATTTGTGGAAAGTTTGAAAATTTTCAGCCATTTGGCCAATGTAGGCGACTGCCGTAGCCTGGTGATTCACCCGGCGTCGACCACCCATTTCCGCATGGACGATGCCGCGTTGCAGGCTGCAGGCATCACCCAGGGGACCATCCGGCTGAGCATTGGCCTAGAAGATCCGGCGGACTTGATAGACGATCTGAAGCGGGCGATCAAGGCCGCTGAGCGTGGCTGACGCAGGGCCTATTTTTGATATGGATTGCTATTGTAAAAATAACAATCTATGGACACTTAACGAGGGCTGGATAGCGATTTACTTCAATATCCTGCCGCCAGGGCCCAACACGGTGAGTTCGACAAAGTTGGACCCCTGATGCGACAGGGGAGAGTAGTTCACTCTGAAGCCGCCAAAGTCGACATCACGCATGCCCTCCAAAGCGTTGACCAATCTTTCTCGTGACGGGTCTTTGCTGCCCATGCGGCTCAGCCCTTCCACCATGGTGCGTGCCATCAGGTAGCCTTCCAGACCGTAATAGGAGTAGGTGCCAGGTTTGGAGCTGAATCTTTGGTACTCGTGCACCACAGGCACGGAGGATTTCCACGGATAAGGCACCACCTGGGAAATTCCCAGGCCACGCGGGTCAACGCTGCCCAGTTCTTGAACGAGCTGTTCAGTTCCCACGGGCGACAGCGTCGTGAACATGGGGTTCTGTCCGGCCAGCTTCATGGCCTTCATGAAGGCCGCCGTGGGTTTGTACAGCGTCACCATGATGACCGCTTGCGGGTTCGATTTGGCAATGGCGTCGACGGCTTTGCTGACATCTGCCGAATTGCGCTCGACCGTGCCCACCGCAACCGGTTCGAGTTTGTGACGGG
>CAIOAQ010000494.1 GCA_903856025.1 uncultured beta proteobacterium | reverse complement strand
GCATTCACTGGAATTTTTTGCAACAATCTACTGACAAATTCAGCATCATGCGATCGCACTTGCCCCCGACCGCTGCGCATCACCTCTCCCAGCAAATGGTAGGTGTCCCAGTGCGCACGTGACTCCGGACTGGACTCCAAATCAGCCAGTGCTTGTGAAAATTCATCTTCCGACAACTGTCCATCGACCAGTGCGGAGATACGTTCCAATTTTTGAATCGATTGCTCACCCATACATTACCTTCGTTCCAACATGGCGGCGCTTTTCATGCAACTGATCATGGCTACCACCGTTTTCCGGTCTGTTTATCCAGCATCGGCTTGACTTTGGCCGAAATAGCTTCACGCGCTCTGAAAATCCGCGAGCGCACCGTACCCATCGGGCAATTCATCAAAGCTGAAATGTCTTCGTAACTCATTCCATCCATTTCCCGCAACGTGATCGCCTGCTTCAGATCTGGCGGCAGAGCCTCAAGCGCCGCGTTGACAGCCATCCCAATTTCCTTGGCTGCCAGAACAGATTCTGGTGTGTCCTCGGTAGTTGGTTCATGTTTGGAGTAAAAAGTTTCATCGTCATCATCACCCGGACGCATTGAGGCTTCCGTAATGGACTGATCCCGCTTCAACTCAAGCAAAAACATCTTGGCTGTGTTCACCGCAATCCGGTAGAGCCAGGTGTAAAACTGGGCGTCGCCACGAAATTGGTGCAAGGCACGGTAGGCACGCAAAAACGTTTCCTGTGCAATATCCTCGACCAAATCTACGTCACGCACCATTCTGGCAATCAAGCGCTCAACCCGGCGTTGGTATTTGATGACCAGCAACTTAAATGCCGCCTGGTCACCCGCCGCCGCACGCGCAACCAGCAGCGCATCGGGGTTGTCGGGTGGCTCAATTGACTCACCGGGTTTTTCCGACAGGGTCATGGCGCAGGTCCTGACAGACCCACCGACGGGTCACCGCGCCCAAACGCCCTGTCCTCAGGGCGGACTGGCGGCTGATGAACGGCGCGGCGTAGCGCGAACCAGCGCAAAGAATTGGAAGATCGTTCAAGCCAAACCCAGCACGCACGGCTGCTTTCATGCACACCCAGGCGTAGCAACATGACAAACTGCAAGTCAAAAACAAGCTCTGGATTCACCGAAGTGGTTTGCCCTTTCAAATACAGCGCCCAGTTCATACCATCCCAGGACAAGCGCCCCTGTGGTGTCTGCCACCAGGACATCAGCAGCCAAACTGAGAAAACGACCACCAAGGCACCTGCACTGATTTGAAACTCACCGATAACAGCAACCGACGAAGACCATAGAACCCAAGCGAAACATTCACAACTGATCAATGCGCCAATGGACCACGCCTCAAAATGCGAACGCCCCACCGGAAAAACAACCGCTGGGGCGCTATGCATGGCAAATACCTGTGACCAAAGCCAGAGGACTGCGCAAAGGGGAGATCACGGTGCGCGCTTGAACACCAGTGACCCGTTGGTGCCACCAAAGCCAAAATTGTTTTTCACGGCCACGTCCATCTTCATGTCACGTGCGGTGTTGGCACAGTAATCCAGGTCACATTCCGGGTCCTGATTGAAAATATTGATGGTGGGCGGGCTTACTTGATGGTGCAGTGCCAATACCGTCACCACTGATTCCAGCCCACCGGCACCACCCAACAGGTGGCCAGTCATGGATTTGGTGGAGTTGACCACCACGTTTTTGGCATGGTCGCCCAGCGCCGCCTTGATGGCATTGGATTCGTTGGCGTCTCCCAAGGGCGTGGAGGTGCCATGGGCGTTGACATAATCAACCTGATCGGCGTTCAAACCAGCGTTGCGCAACGCACTCACAATGGCGCGACGTGGACCGTCCATGTTGGGTGCGGTCATGTGGCCGGCATCTGCGCTCATGCCAAAACCAGCCAGTTCGGCATAAATCTTGGCACCGCGCGCTTTGGCGTGTTCGTACTCTTCCAGCACCATCACGCCAGCACCCTCGCCCAGAACAAAACCGTCACGGTCTTTGTCCCAAGGGCGCGACGCGGTTGTGGGATCCTCATTGCGGGTGCTCAAGGCACGCATGGAAGCAAAACCGCCCACGCCCAAAGGTGACACAGACGCTTCAGAACCACCAGCGACCACCACATCGGCATCGCCGTATTCGATCATTCGACCTGCTTGTCCAATGCAATGCAAACCGGTGGTACAGGCGGTGACGATGGCCAGATTGGGGCCTTTGAAACCAAAACGGATGGACACATGCCCGGCAATCATGTTGATGATGGTCGATGGCACAAAAAACGGTGAAATGCGTCGTGCACCACGCTCAACAAATTCTGTGTGCACGTTTTCGATCATTGGCAAACCACCAATGCCGGAACCAATCACACAACCAATACGAGTGGCAAGGTCGTCATTCAGCGCGTCGCCGGTGGGCAACCCTGAATCTGCGACGGCTTGAACCGCCGCGGCAATGCCGTAATGAATGAACGTGTCCATGGCACGAGCTTCTTTGGCGCTCATGTAGGACTCGATGTCAAAATTTTTGACCTCTCCTGCAATCTTGCAGTTGAAGGTAGAGGCATCAAACTTGGTGATCAAGCCAATGCCCGACTGGCCAGCCAGTAAATTGGCCCAAGCGGTGTCAACCGTGTTTCCAACGGGACTGACACAACCCAAACCGGTGACAACAACACGACGACGGGACATAGGTATCAACAGTCAGTGGTTTGTGGAACACAGGCCATGCCCGGAAGTGGACCTGGCAACGAATGAGGATTGATCTGTGAGTGGCTACAAAGCCACGCCACAGATATCTCAAGTTTTGCGGCTGCCTAAAAGGCAACCGCTGGAAACTTAAGCTTTTTTGTGTGTGTTGGCGTAATCGATTGCGTTTTGCACTGTCGTGATTTTTTCAGCATCTTCGTCAGGGATTTCAATGCCAAACTCATCTTCCAGTGCCATCACCAATTCAACTGTGTCCAAAGAATCAGCACCCAAATCAGCGACAAAGGCCTTTTCGTTGGTGACTTGAGATTCTTCAACACCGAGTTGTTCGGCAATGATTTTTTTAACGCGTGCTTCAATATCGCTCATGGATTCCCTCTGAGGGTTGTAAAAAGATTGATGATTTTAGCCGGGCTTGAAAACAATGTTTCAGACCGGCCTCCAACTGATAACTGACAACCGTTTATAAACGATGTCGCTTACATGTACATGCCACCGTTCACATGCAATTCCTGCCCCGTCACGTAGGCCGCTTGCGGTGACGCCAGATAAGCCACCGCGTGCGCGATGTCTGCCGGTTTTCCCAGATGCCCCAGTGGAATTTGCAGGAGCAACGACTTTTGCTGCGCCTCTGCCAATTCTGCCGTCATGTCAGTTTCGATGAATCCCGGTGCCACACAGTTGACCGTGATGTTGCGCGAACCCAGTTCACGTGCCAGTGCACGGGTCATACCCGCCACGCCCGCCTTCGCAGCCGCGTAGTTGGCTTGACCGGGATTGCCCGATGCGCCAACCACCGAGGTGATGCTGATGATGCGGCCGTAGCGCTGTTTCATCATGGTACGCATCACGGCGCGGCTCATACGAAACACAGCCTTGAGGTTGGTGTCCAGCACCGCATCCCACTCATCGTCCTTCATGCGCATGGCCAGGTTGTCACGCGTGATGCCGGCGTTGTTGACCAAAATCTGTAACCCACCGTGCTCTTTGACCACGCTATCGATCAGCGCATCCACACCTGCGGCGTCGTTGACGTTGAGTGCGCGTCCGCAGCAACCTGGATAGGCTGACAAGGTTTGCGTCAATTTGGTCGCCCCCTCTTCGGTGGTGGCCGTGCCAATCACCTTCAAACCGCGTTTGGCCAACTCCAGCGCAATGGCCGCGCCAATGCCACGGGATGCACCGGTCACCAGGGCCACCTGGCCTTCAAATTTGATCTCGCTCATACGCTCACACTTCCATTACAAAGGTTTTTGCTTCCACCAAACTGGCCATGTCTAACACGGGCATGCCCTGCATGTCCGGATTGATGCGTTTGGTCATCCCCGCCAGCACTTTACCCGGTCCGCATTCCAGCAGCGTGGGCAAGCCGCGCGCCGCCATGGCTTGCACACACTCAACCCAGCGCACCGGACCAAAGGCCTGGCGGTACAACGCATCTCGAATCCTCGCGGCGTCAGATTCCACCGCCACGTCGATGTTGTTGATGACATCAATCATTGGCGCTGCGAAAGTCGTCTCGTCCAGCTTGGACTTGAGTTTGAGGGCGGCTGGTTTCATCAAGCTGGAGTGAAACGGTGCCGACACAGGCAGTGACAGGGCACGCTTGGCACCCATCGCCTTGAGCGCCACACAAGCCTGCTCAACTGCCGCTTTGGAGCCGGCAATCACCGTCTGGCCCGGATCATTGAAATTGACCGCCTCTACAACTTCAGAGGTGTTCAGGCCCATAGCCCTTGTCACTTCTTCGCAACCCGCTACAACTTTGGAAGCATCCAGCCCCAAAATGGCGGCCATTGCACCTTGACCAACTGGCACGGCTTCCTGCATGGCCTGGGCGCGAAAACGCACCAGCGGTGCCGCCTGTGACAAGGTCAGCACGCCAGACGCCACCAACGCAGAATATTCACCCAATGAATGGCCAGCGACGGCTTGTGGGGGCATGCCCACTTCGGACATCCAGACACGGTAAGCGGCCACACCCGCGACCAACATCACCGGTTGTGTGTTGGTGGTCAAGGCCAAGGTTTCTTTGGGGCCGTCCTTGATCAGCAAGCCTATATCTTCGCCCAACGCATCGGAAGCCTCAGCCACCGTTTCACGTACTTGCGCATGGTCACCCCAGGCATCAAGCATGCCCACGGACTGTGAACCCTGACCAGGAAATACAAATGCAAATGGTTTCATTGTGTTAAAAAATATATAAAGTATCAGCCTCTAGCCCTTATAAAAAAAGGGGATAGAGCTATAACTTGAGAAGCACTGCACCCCAGGTAAACCCGCCTCCTACCGCTTCCAGAAGCAACGTTTGACCAGGCTTGACCTGACCACTGCGAACGGCCGCATCAAGCGCCAATGGAATCGACGCGGCCGAGGTATTGCCATGTTGATCGACTGTCACCACCACCTTGTCCATCGACAGTTTCAGTTTGCGAGCGGTACTTTGCATGATGCGGATGTTGGCCTGATGCGGAATCAGCCAATCCACATCACTGGCCTCCTTGCCCGCTTTGGCCAACACCGTGCGAGCGGCTTCATCAAGCACCCCCACGGCGAGTTTGAACACCGCCTGTCCGTCCATGCGCAGCAAGGGTTCACCCAAAATTTGGCCGCCGCTGACATGGCCAGGCACACACAATATGTCTGTGTATTGGCCATCCGCATGGATGTCAGTCGACAAAATACCTGGCTCCTTGGACGCTTCCAGCACCACAGCACCAGCCCCGTCGCCAAACAAGACGCAGGTGGTACGGTCCTTGAAGTCCAGAATACGCGAGAACACCTCTGCGCCGACCACCAGGGCCTTTTTGGCTGTGCCCGAGCGAATCAGGGAATCTGCCACAGTCAACGCATAGATAAAGCCACTGCACACCGCCTGAACGTCAAACGCCGGCCCACCGGAAATGCCGAGTTTGCGCTGCAATATGCAGGCGGTGGACGGAAACACCATGTCCGGGGTCGATGTGCCCACAATGACCAGATCAATGTCTTTGGCATCCACGCCCGCTGCGGCCAAGGCCTGCTGTGACGCATGCAGCGCCAAATCGCTGCTGTTCACACCTGCATCGACGAAATGCCGGGCACGAATGCCGGTTCGCTCCACAATCCACTCGTCGCTGGACTCAATTCCATTGGCCGCCAATTCAGCGACCAAATCAGCGTTGGTTAAACGTCTGGGCGGCAAGTAGCTGCCGGTACCGGTGATTTTTGAGTAGATTTTCATAGCTCAGCCAACGATGACCGACTCGGGTTGAACTGCAACCACGGCATTGCCCAACAGGGGTGCTGCATGCGCGATTCTGACCCGAACCCGATCGAGTAAATGATTTCGGGCTGCATCATACGCCCGGCCAAGCGCATAGCCGAAGGCCAACGAATCCGCAGAACCGTGGCTTTTAAAGACCAGGCCGCGCAAGCCCAACAAAGCACCACCGTTGTAACGCCGGTGATCCATTCTATTTTTAAGCGCAGATATCACCGGATAAGCCATTAATGCCGCAAATTTCGTGAATAAGTTGCGGGAAAACTCTCTTTTCAGAAAATCAACAATCATCCCAGCAAGGCCTTCGCTGGCCTTCAGTGCCACATTGCCAACAAAACCATCGCACACCACGATGTCGGCCGTACCCTTAAAGATGTCATTGCCCTCCACATTGCCATAGAAATTCAGATCACCAGTTTTGGCAGCCGTTCGCAACAATTCGCCAGTTTTTTTAATAACTTCATTGCCTTTTATGGCTTCTTCACCAATATTGAGCAAACCGACCGTTGGGTTTTCTTCGCCGGTGAGCACCGATACCAGAGCCGACCCCATGACCGCGAACTGCAGCAAATGCTCCGCCGAACAATCCACGTTGGCCCCCATATCGAGCACGGTTGTCGCCTCACCTTTGGCATTCGGAATTTGCCCAGCAATCGCCGGACGATCAATTCCATCCATGGTTTTCAAAAGATAGCGCGATATAGCCATCAAAGCACCGGTATTACCGGCAGATACCGCCGCTTGCGCAGCCCCATCTTTCACCTGCATGATGGCGACACGCATGGAGGAATCTTTTTTGCGGCGCAGGGCCACTTCCAACGGGTCATCCATGGTGACTACTTCGCTGGCCAACACAACGGTGGCACGTGCATGGCTATACCCTGCCATACTGTCAGGCAAACCCACCAGGATCAGTTGGACATCCGCATGCTGATCCAAAAAACTCGTACAAGCCGGCAACGTGACACGAGGTCCGTGGTCACCACCCATGCAATCAACAGCAATCGTGATCATGTTCAAAAGGTCACCCCAAAGGCAATTAGTGCAAGTCCAACACAGGCGGACTCAAAGAAGGCAATTCACAAATACAAAGGCCCGGGGCTACACACTTGGTAGCCCCGGGCCTTTTATGCCTGGAAAAATTTAGGCTTCAGATTTTGTCTTGAGCACCTGACGACCACGGTAGAAACCGTTCGGGCTGATGTGGTGACGCAGGTGCGTTTCGCCAGTGGTGGCTTCAACGGCAATGCCGGGCACAACCAAAGCGTTGTGTGAGCGGTGCATACCGCGCTTCGAAGGGGACTTTTTGTTTTGTTGGACGGCCATGTTCCGCTCCTTAAGGCTGTGAGCTGCCAGGGTAGCAGCAACTGGGTTGGTTGAATTTAACGCGCACTGTATCCGTACGCAAAGACTGCAGAGTATAACCGAATCCGATCGAATCGTCTTGGGCTCAAGTTTGGCTACGGCCTTTCAGGTCGGCCAATACAGAAAATGGGTTCGGCTTCTTCACCTCAGACTCAAAGGAGGCATCCGTCGCTGACAGCTTGATTTCCACTGGACAAACGTCGTGACGAGGCACCACCGGCAAGTCCATCAGCACCTCGTCTTCTATCAGGCCTGCCAGGTCAAAATCCTGACTCAGCACCAGCACATCCTCTTGAGATTCATCATCTTCAAGTTCAGCCTGCGCTTCGGTTTCGACAAATCTGAACGCACGATCGATTTGAATTGGCACATTGACCGGCCCCATGCAACGCTGGCAGACCAGGGGCAACACCACCTCCACCGTCAAAAATAGCCATACCTGCGCTTGACCTGCCTGGCTCGGCTTGAACCCGCCCCGCACCGACCATTCCACAGCATTTTCACCTCCTAGTCCTTGTGTTTCCTGCATTAATCGCTTGAAATTTGATAGCAACTCCTGACCAGCAAGAGTGGACTCCGAGCGTCCGAATTGTTTGACATCGAGTTTTTGGGGTAGGTTCTTTTCGTGCATGACCTCAGTGTAAGAGAATCGAGCCATGATTGAAAACACAAACCGCCCACTGATTTTGGCTTCCACATCGACGTATCGACGCGAACTTCTGGCGCGTTTGCACCACCCATTCACCGCCGTTGCGCCCCATGTCGATGAGGCCGCATTGCCCGGTGAAGCCCCGGAGCAGTTGGCGCTCAGGCTGGCGCTGGCGAAGGCACAGGCGGTTGCCAAGCAATACCCGGAAGCGGTGGTGATTGGCTCGGACCAAGTCGCCGATCTTGACGGAGAAGCCCTGGGCAAGCCCGGCACGCATGTCCGTGCGGTGACCCAATTGCAACGCATGCGCGGCAAAATGGTGATTTTTCAAACCGCTGTATCCGTGGTCTGTCAGGCCACCTCGTTCGCTCAAACCACCTTGGCACAGGTCAAAGTTCAATTCCGCCCACTCACCGATGCGCAGATCGAGACTTATCTGTTGGCAGAACAGCCCTATGACTGCGCAGGCAGCGCGAAAAGTGAAGGGCTTGGCATTGCCCTTTTGGAACGCATTGAGAACGACGACCCTACTGCGCTGATTGGTCTGCCTTTGATCAGGACCTGCCAGATGCTGGAAGCCGCTGGATTCAAGGTGTTGTAAACATGACAGACACCATCATTTCCAAAGAAAAAGGCCGCCTTTTCCTGGTGCCCGCACCGCTGGACTTTGGCTGCACGCAAACGCCCGACCTGCAAGCCACCATGCCCATGGGCACCCTCACCACGGCCGCCGGCTTGACACACTGGATCTGTGAAAACGCCAAGTCCGCACGCGCCTATTTAAAACGTGTCAATGACATC
>CAIOAQ010000493.1 GCA_903856025.1 uncultured beta proteobacterium | reverse complement strand
TGACAGGCGCCACTCGAGCACGATGCCACACAGACTGACACCAATTGCACCACCCAACATGCGTAGGAAATTGATAGCACTCGCGCCCTGAGATAGTAGACCTTTTTCCAATGGCCGCAATGCGCCCAAGTTGAGTGATGGCAAAATAAATCCAAGCCCAATGCGCCCAACAATGGCCCAAAGCACCAAGACCCACACCGCAGAAGTCAGAGTCACCGTCATCATCAGTGCAAATGACAAAGCCAGCAGTGCGAGTCCGATGCTCACCAGTAGGTGCGTGGACTGGCGATCGGCCAGTCTGCCGACCAGCACAATTGTTAAGGCCAGTATCAGGCCTGCTGGCAACAAAATGCTGCCGACATACGATGCGGACAGGCCCAGACCCAACTGCATGTAGACCGGCAGCAGGTAGGTCGAGCCAAACAGAGCAGTTCCGTAAATAAACGCGACAACGCTGGCCATCACGAACTGGCGGTAGCCAAACAGGCACAAATTCATCAACGGCTCCAGTCCTTGACGCACCATGCGATGTTGCCACCACACAAAAATCGTCAGACCAAGGATGGCGGAACCAATCAAACCAAGCGCTTCAACGATGGCACCGCCATGCAGCATCACCATGCCGTTGAGCAGGCACAGGGTACCGGCGCATGCCAACAGAAGACCTCGCCAGTCCAAGGTCGTTTTTTCTGAATTTGCTGCCATACCGCCAGGTGCTGTCACGGGCACAAAACGCAAACCCATCCAGAGTGAGGCCACGCAAAATGGAACAACCATGAAGAATATGGACCTCCAACCAAACAGGTCAACCAACACGCCACCAATGCTGGGCCCAATGGCGGGGGCCAACACCACACCCATACCAAATATACCGCTGGCTCGTCCCTGTTCATGTGGCTCAAAAGCGCGCATGATGATGATGGCGGGAATCGGCTGCACCACACCGGCTGCCAATCCTTCAGCAACGCGCGCGGCCAAGACTAAAGAGAAGGCATTGGCTATCCCGCCGCAAATACCCCCCACCATCAACAAAACCATTGTGCCCATGTAGGTACGGCGATACCCGTAACGCGCGAGCAACCAAGGGGTGGTGAGCATGGACACGGTCATGGCCACCATGAATCCGGATGTAACCCATTGAGCATGTGCCTGATCCAGGACAAAGTGCTTGCTCATATCTGGAATGGCCACATTGACAATGGTTGACGACATGACCGATGCCATGACACCGACCATGACTGAAAGTAGCAGAAGCCAGCGATGCTTGTCACCGTAGCGAGTTCGCATTTCGTCAAGAGTGGAGGGGGGTTCATTTGGGGACATTTTGAGGTAAAAATGCAAACTACTCAGGACACTGAATCACAAATTTTTTATCGGCTAGCGTTCTGATCAATTCGCCGACAACGTCGCGTGATTACTTGACGACTGACAAGTGCAAATCGCAATTCAGCGGGTAGACTTTCACCCATAACAGGGTGATATAAAAAAATCCACTTTGGAGCTGTATGTCGTTGGAATGGAATAATGCCTACAAAATAGGCAATGTTGAAATTGATGCACAGCATCAGGAAATATTTAGACTTGCGAACAATTTTTTGAACGCCACTAACAAAGGTAGCTTGAGTGTTTGCGCAATGGGGTTTTTTAAGCACACGAGGGAACACTTCAAGCATGAAGAAGACCTTATGAAAAGCCTCAACTACCCCGGATTGAAGGAGCACCTTGTCCAGCACTCTGAATTAATTTCCTTACTCAACGATGTTGCCAAAAGTATTGCCGACGATTCGTTGGAGATGACCGACCTAGAGGCATTTCTATCTGCATGGCTGCTTGGTCACATTGGGACTTTTGACAAAAGTCTTGCGGCTTACGCCAAGCTTCAAACTTAAGAAACATGCCAATACCTCACACATCTGTCGGGCGAATCCGCGATGTTGCCGCACACATCAAGGAGTTAGAGGAGCGCCTGATGAGCAATAGAGTGATACTACTTGCCGAGCAATCCGTCATTCACGCTCAGATTCGTCAGCTTAAAAAAGAACTGGAAGTCTTGGAAAAACGAACGAGGTGAAATTCCAACTGTTCGATGGGACAGTTTGATTTCGCCGGTGGACACCGGCGACTGGCATCAGTTCATTGCGTTGGCGTGAACTTTTGATTTTGTGCAGCCACAAAAAAGAAACCCAGCGGGTTAGGCTGGGTCAAGTGCCGCTATCGAGCCGCACCATTAGGAATACATGCAATGGGCTTTCTCCCGGTGGGAAGATTAGCTAAAAGTGGCAAACCAAGGTTGTTGATAGGGTTATCTGGCAGGTTTGAAAATGCCATGGCGAAGAAGCAAAGGGCTGCATAAACCCAGCCAATCAAAGTTTCCAAACTTGTGTCATGGCGCGCAATTGTGGGAATCAGGTTGCGGTTTGGTTCTATGCGCTCACGTTAGCGGATGCCAGCGCCGAGAATGCCCAAGGTCTTCGTTCATCGGCGCTTACTTGA
>CAIOAQ010000492.1 GCA_903856025.1 uncultured beta proteobacterium | reverse complement strand
GTGGGAGCTCCAGGGTGATCGGCGTGCGGTTTTCAAAGAGGTGACGGTGCACGGTGAAAAGACGCACCAGTTTGAGGGTTTCGAGCAAGTCACGCCCGGAACCATGTCGGCCGCCCAGTACGACCAGGCGGTGGGCGACTTGGTCAACTATCTCCAATGGATGGCTGAGCCTGCACAGACGACCCGGCAGCGCGTTGGGGTCTGGGTGCTGATTTTCTTGGCAGGTTTGTCATTGATCACTTGGCGACTAAACAAGGCCTACTGGAAAGACATCAAGTAGGTTTGAATCATCGAACTGCGGGGTAGGCGACAATACGCCCCGCAGAATCTTCAGAGTGGACGGCCAAAGTGCTTTCCGCTCTTTTACTTTTTTAGGAGCCTCCGCCATGATGGTGCTTTACTCGGGTACGACTTGCCCATTCTCTCATCGCTGCCGTTTTGTCCTGTTTGAAAAAGGCATGGACTTTGAAATTCGGGATGTGGACCTGTACAACAAGCCGGAAGACATCAATGTGATGAATCCCTATGGCCAGGTCCCCATTTTGGTGGAACGCGACCTGATTCTTTACGAATCCAACATCATCAATGAGTACATTGATGAGCGTTTTCCGCATCCTCAATTGATGCCTGGCGACCCGGTTGATCGTGCACGTGTGCGGCTGTTTTTGCTCAATTTTGAGAAGGAACTTTTCACGCATGTGTCCACATTGGAATCGCGTACTGCCAAGTCCAATGAAAAGGCGCTCGAGAAGGCCCGAGCCCACATCCGTGACCGCCTTACCCAACTCGCACCTGTGTTCTTGAAAAACAAGTTCATGCTCGGCGATGGATTTTCGATGCTGGACGTGGCGATTGCGCCTCTGTTGTGGCGTCTGGACTATTACGGTATTGAACTGAGCAAAAACGCGGCACCGTTGCTCAAATATGCGGAGCGAATTTTTTCGCGCCCAGCCTACATTGAGGCATTGACCCCTTCTGAAAAGGTCATGCGCAAATAGGCGTTTTTAAAGGTGTGGCATGACAAAGGATCTTCAGACAACCTCCACTCGACCCTACCTTGTGCGGGCCTTGCATGAGTGGTGTGTTGACAATGGTTTAACACCTTATGTGACGGTGCTGGTTGACGGTACGGTTCAGGTGCCACGCGAGTTTGTCAAAGACGGTGAGATCGTTCTGAACATCGGCCTTGACGCGACCTCTGGCCTGAAGTTGGGCAATGATTTCATGGAATTCAAAGCCCGCTTTGGTGGTGTTCCTCGTGACATTTTTGTGCCGATGGGGCAAGTGGTTGCCATCTTTGCCCGTGAAAATGGGCAAGGCATGGCGTTTCCACGTGCGGAGCGGTCTGTGTCCCATCAAACGCAAGATGATGGGCCAAGCGAAGCGACAACCGCACGATTGTCCGCAGTGCCTGGCAGCGAAGGCGAAGAAGAACGTGCGCCAACGTTGGAGTCGGATAAGCCGTTGAAGCCAGTTGGCCGGCCATCGCTCACACGGATCAAGTAGATTCTCAAATTCACCCTGAAATTTGGGTAGAATCCCGGTTTCGCCGATTTAGCTCAGTTGGTAGAGCAACCG
>CAIOAQ010000491.1 GCA_903856025.1 uncultured beta proteobacterium | reverse complement strand
CTCCACGTTCATGATGCCGACCATCTGACTTGCCCAGTCTTGCCATGTAGCAAAGCCTCGGGAGTCCGGGATGCCGGAGTTGTTGAAGTTTCCGATCCCGCCCATGGCGTCTACCCATTCACGCCAGTTTGCCTCTGGAACAGTGCCAAGCTGATTCTGCGCAAACAGTTCGGCCATCAGGGCGCAGTAAAAGTCCCATGTCATGTTGCGGGGATCGTAGGTCACCATTATGGGTTACCTGAACCACGGATGTCACCAGTCTCAAGACTCAGCAGGGTGCGGCCAAGGAAATAGTCGCCATTCTGGGTGTTGCTGGTGAAGCGCAGACGCATTTCACGGCGCTGCTCTTTCATATCGATCTTGAGCGTGGTTGGGGAAAAAGTGTATGGAACAGAGGGGTCATCCGCGTCATCCGCATACGACTTGCCGGTCACCACCACGCTCATGTCGCCAGACTGAACAAAGTCAGGCTCAATGCGCTCAATTCGCGTCCACTTGTTGTCGCCGGGCTGCTGGGTCGATCCAACCAGCCCCATGCCAGCACCAATCACATTCGTTTCAAAGAACGACTCAATGGCATTGACCCGGTTGGTGTACACCTCATTGGTTCCAATCTCATGCTGCCAGAGCGTATACAGGCCGGTGGAATTGGCGTCAGTTCCACCCCAGATTGGACGGCGGAAGACTTCAGAGAACACACCAGCAGAGCGGCGTGCGCCCATGGCCTGACCTGCGTCGTACCAGCACTTTTGGCGCACGTTGTAGATGATGGCGTCATTGCACTCAGTGCTGTCACCGCTTGGGAAGAACCACCAGATTTCACCCCAGCGAGGCACCTTGCTCGCCCACACCTTTTGACGCTGGACATAGTTCAGATTGTCGAAAAAGTAGTTGTTGTTCTGCTCATTCGGAATCTCTTGCACCACACCGTTGTAGGACAAGAATCGGTCGGTACCCACCCAGTAGAAAATGCCGTCGTACTCGATCACGCATGAGCTGGAAATGATGGAAGACTGCTGGGTGATCAGGTCATACTTCCAGTAGAAGTTGATGCCATTCACCGCATCAGGTGCATAGCTGACGCGAACCAAAGAATCCAGAGTCCAAAACAAACCAGAAGGCGAAGTCGTGCCTCCACGGACTGGGAGGCCCTTGATGACTTTGGTGGAAGAGATGTTGTTGGCATTTGCATCGGCTGACACCCAGTCATTGAAGTTTCCTGCGGAACAGTTTTGAATCAATCCGTTGTTGCCATACACAAACAGGTACGGGAACAGCATTACGACGCCACCAGACACCGAAATGCCAGCATCAAAGGTCAAAGTCACCGTGCCAGAAGCAGTGGCGTTGTTGCTCAGGGTTGCCGTCCAAACGCTTCCAACGGTCGCCACAGACACCACAGTGGTGTTGGCCGGGATGCCGGTTCCGGTCACAGTAAGCCCTGCGCCAATGGCCGCAATGGTCGTTGCAAAGGTCACGGTGGCAGCGCCGCTGGTGGTGGTGCCACTGGCCGTAAAAATGCCCACAGGGGTCAGGCTCAGGCCGGTAAATGGGCCATACATGGGGCGTGTGTTGACGGTTGACGAAATGTCGTTCAAGTTATTGCCGGGGTG
>CAIOAQ010000490.1 GCA_903856025.1 uncultured beta proteobacterium | reverse complement strand
GCCTTTTTATGCAACCTCACGACTTGCTTGCGCCTCTCGTGAAGTTGCTCCAGTGTTTGCTTTCTTGCGTTTTCTTTTTCCATGAATTTTGGATAAGCCAAGCTCACGAAAGTTCATATTTAATTGGGCCTGATCAATAATTTCAAAATGCGGGGTTGATGGTTTGGTTTCGGATCGGGGGGCTTAGAAATATTTCACAGCCTGTATCCAGAAACGACCCGACTCATCCGGCAGAGGGTGATGTGTCACTCTGACGGCGTAATAGGTTCGCACCATGAAGTTGTTGGTCTCAGACCAGTTGAGCCCAACCCCGGCACCGGCCAGGGTTCTGCGGTCGACTCCGGTGCTCGGTGGCCATGGATTTTTGTTGGCGATCACGCTGCCGACATCGCCGAAAACGATCGCCTGCAACTGCCCGGGCATGCGCTCCGAGAATTTGGGCAGCAGCATCCGTGCTTCAAGATTCAGTACATAGCCCTGATCCCCGTAGGCTTCACCTTCCGCATAAGCGCGCACGCCATACATGCCGCCGAGTTCCATTTTTTCAGAGACATCCAGGTTCTTGGAGGCGATCTGGCCGTTGAAGTTGGCGGAAAGCGACAGGCTGCTGGTCAGGTTCTGAACCCGCGCGGCGCTGAGGCCCAGCTTGCTGAAACTGCCGTTGGTTTGCGCTGTGATGGCATCGTTAGCCAATATTGAGGGTGTCTGAATATCAATGTTTCCGCTCGACAGGGTGGCCGAATAGCTGCTGTAGCCACCGGCACCGATGTGGTCACGGTGGTCGCCGCTCAGGCTGGCCATCAGCACTTGCGCGCGCTTGTCGGAGACCGTCCCGGGGGGGGCGTCCACCTTGTCCTGAAATTTCTTGGCATCAAATTCAAGCCCGGCATACAGATTGTTGTTGCGCGAGCGGATCAGGGGGTAGCTGCCAAAGATGCTGGCAACCTGCGCCGTGCCGTTGGCCTGCAGGCTTTCAAACTCCTGGCCTAATTCATAGTGCAGGTAGCTGTAGGCGACACCGGCCTTGGCCTTGCCAAATTGCATCTGGTAAGAGCCGCGCAGATAGTTCAGGCCGGGACCCGAGGTGAGTGCACGCAGCGAGGCGACATCGCCATGGCCGGTCGGCTCGTTGAAGTTGACGGTGGCCCCGATGCGGTTGGCACCGGTGTAACGGTTGCCAGCGTTGTCGGCATCGACGCTGCCCGAGACACGCTGGCCGGGGGCGAGGTCGACGATCAGGTCGGAGCTTCCCACCGTGGTGCCTGGCACCAGCGTCGATCGGACTTGCACACCAGGCAAATCGGAGAGCAATAGCAGACGGTGTTCCAGGGGAGCGGACGTGACGGGATCACCACTGTCGAGACCACCCAAGAGGCTGTTGGCCAGATCGTTAGAAACATTGGTTTGGTTGTTCAGCGTGACTTTGCCGTATTGCCCGTCGATCACGACAATGGTCACGATGCCGTCCTTGATTTCCTGTTCGGGCAAGTAGGCCTGGGCTACAAAGTAGCCATTGCCGTGATAAAAGTCAGCAATTCTGGCGGCCATGCCGCGCAGCTCGCCCAGACTCAATTCCTGGCCCGGCGCAAAGCCGGTGACCGCTAGCAAATCGGCTTCAGAATAAGCTTTGGCACCTTGCACTTGCAATCGATTGACGATGATTCTGGCGCTCGCCGATTCCGCAGGAACCGGCCTATTGTTCGGTTGGATCTCGAAAATTGGAGATGCCAATTGCGGCACGGGTGAGGGGGGGATTTGCTGCATCTGGCTGCCCGCGCTCGGCGGTGCAGCAAAGACCATAGGGCTCAATGCCAGCAGTACACAGGGGATAATTTGTTTTTTTGACATGGTCACTCTCCGAAGAAAATTGCAACTCGATTTTTGCCAGGGATGTATTGATTCAACTTGGCGACTTTTGGGGTGCGCTTACCCTGGCAAAGCCGGTGGTTTTCTCTACCGGACTCATGCCAATGCGTCATAAATTGGCGAAGCGTTCTTAGTGGTGACTAACAGCATCTTTTACCGTTTCCTTGGCGTGCTTGACCGTCTCTTTGGCATCGCCAAGTCGTTCTTCTGCCTTGCCGGACACCTGCTTTTGAATACCCTTTACCTGCTGCTCCTTATTGCCGACTAATTTGCCAGCTCCCTCCTGGACTTTTCCTACGATGTTCTTGGCAGCGCCATGGGCTTGGTTCTTGTTCATATTTCTTCCTTAAATTGATTGAATGAAGTCTTGCGTTTGTTAGCCAACTGATAGATGACCGACCTATAAATGTTAGGGAATTGCCCGACATGCTTCTGTGTGCCAACAAACACAGTTACAAGTTCTTTCGAATTGTTTGAACCGCAAGGTTCGGAGTTTTTTGAGTTCGCCAGCGCACATCCATCGGCGATGGGGCGGTGTGTCCTGAAGTGCAATTTGCAGCCATTGGCCGGTAGCAAGCGACCCATCGTGATCGAGGACTGGCGGTCACATCGACTATGTGCCCCATTGCGGGACAAAAAAAAGGGCCGTGAAACACGGCCCTTTTTTGGAGTTAGATATCGCTTACTTGGCGGCGGATGCGGCTTCAACCTTCTTTGCTGCCTTCTTGGCTGCCTTCTTGGCTTTGTGCACAGGTTTGGAAGCTGCCTCAGCTGGAG
>CAIOAQ010000489.1 GCA_903856025.1 uncultured beta proteobacterium | reverse complement strand
CCTGTGTACGGGGCTCCCCGCATTTTTTGCGGTTTGCGATTTGGTCCCTGGCCTCAAGAAATTAGTTGACTCATACCGCCGCTGTGATCTGCCGAGGGAGGGCATCCGAATTGCGGCCTAGGAGAACTTAGCACTGTCCAGCAGAACACTATGTGGCTCTTTTTTCCGATATCACTACGGTGAAAGAGCACCAACAGCAGTTAGAACACATTGCCCACTATGACGCACTGACAAACCTGCCAAACCGAGCACTTTTTGGGGATAGGCTGAGTCAAGCTCTCGCTCAGACTCAGCGTCGTGGAAAACTTCTCGCAGTGGTGTACCTAGACCTGGACGGATTCAAAAACGTTAACGACAACCATGGACATCAAGCGGGTGACCAGTTGCTCATTGCTGTGGCCAGTCGAATGAAGAAAGTTCTGCGTGAAGGTGACACACTGGCGCGAATCGGTGGCGACGAATTCGTGGCTGTATTGGTCGATCTGGAGCATGCAACTGATGCGATACCCATGCTCACGCGACTTTTGTCTGCTGCGGCAAAGCCAGTGGAAATTGGTTCAATCAACCTTCATGTCTCAGCCAGTTTAGGGGTTACGTATTACCCACAAGCCGAAGCGGTCGATGCGGACCTGTTGCTGCGTCAAGCAGATCAGGCGATGTACCAAGCCAAGTTGTCTGGAAAAAATCGTTATCATTTTTTCGATACTGAGCATGACCGCAGCGTGCGCGGGCATCATGAAAGCTTGGAGCGCATTCGTATGGCGCTGCAAAACCGAGAGTTTGTGCTGTATTACCAGCCCAAAGTGAACATGCGCAACGGCAAGATAATTGGCGCAGAAGCCCTTATTCGATGGCAACACCCTGAGGACGGCTTGTTAGCGCCTGAGTTATTTTTGCCGTTCATTGAGACGCATTCGCTGGCGGTGGAAGTTGGAGAATGGGTGATTGATACGGCTCTGACTCAAATGCAAATTTGGCACTTGGCAGGTTTGGACCTGCCGGTCAGCGTCAATGTCGGCGCACGCCAGTTGCAACAAAGCGATTTTTTCAAGCGCTTCCAATCCATTTTGGCAAAACATCCCGAGGTCAATCCGGCCAGTCTAGAGTTGGAGGTGCTTGAAACCAGCGCGTTGGCAGACTTGGAGCAGGTGTCGCAGGTGATCGAGGACTGCGCCAAGATTGGAGTGAAATTTGCCATGGACGATTTTGGCACCGGATACTCATCACTTACGTATCTCAAGCGTCTTCGCGTGGCAATGCTCAAAATTGACCAGAGCTTTGTGCGAGACATGCTCGACGACACCGACGACCTTGCCATCTTGGAAGGTGTCATTGGACTGGCCGCAGCATTCAAACGCGAGGTTATCGCAGAAGGTGTGGAAACCGTGGAGCACGGCACCGCAATCATGCATCTGGGCTGTATGCTGGCGCAGGGCTATGGCATTGCACGGCCCATGCCGCCCGAGCAGATGCTCGCCTGGGCGGCTACCTGGAAACCCAATGCGGAATGGTGCGCTGTGGCGAAGTCCGGTGAGGCGTTGCTGGCCACAAAAGGCTAGGTTGTCCGGATGCGTGCATTCGCGACCGTCAGCAACCGTGACGCCCCTGGCTTCAACCCGAGCTAAGGCCCGCTGTCTACCATAGCCTTGAGCCCGACGTTTCCAGCTGCGTTAGATACACCCGCACCTCAAACTCCAGTTGGTGGTAGCGCGGCTCCATGTGGGTTTGCTCAACCGTTGCCTGGTCATGTTGCTTGAAGCTATATAAGTCATAGCGGCTTACGCATGTAAGACGAGGGCTAGAGCCTGATATTTCTTAAACTTCCCGGCGCAGGACAGGAAACAGGATGACATCGCGGATGCGGCTGCTGTCGGTCAACAGCATCATCAGGCGGTCCTGCACCACGTCGCCGGTGGTTGGGGCTTGATATTGTGGATTGGTTAATCAATAATACATCTCATCAGATACATTAAACGCTATTAGAGATCTTCAGAGATATTTAAATGACTCCCTTGCCACTCCCGTTACCAGTAGAACGCGCCATTGCCAAACTGGGGCGAGACATCTCTCTGGCTCGCAGGCGCCGTCAACTCACGCAAGCGTCTTTGGCCGAGCGCATTGGCGCCTCCTTGGCCACCGTGCGGCGGCTTGAAAAAGGCGACCCTCGTATTCCACTGCATTTCATGGCACGCACCCTGCACGTCTTTGGCGAACTGGATCGACTCAACCAGTTGCTTGACACCGGTGAAGACCAGATAGGCCTGAGCCTGATGGACGAGCAATTGTCCAAACGCGTGCGCACTCGCCAATCGCGTGACCAGTCGGGGGCCTTATGACGGTGGTGCAGGCCCGCTATTTCAGTTTGCAACCATCGGACGCGGTGCAAGTGCTGGCGCAGGTTTATGCCGCCGTGCGTGACTGGCGTGCCGTGGCGCTGAGCCCCGAGGTGGGTTTACTTGCCAAGGAGCTTGATGACTTTGCGCCTGCGTTTGAGCATGCCCAGATGGATGCAGCACGCAGTCTGCTTGGCTGATGCAGAGGGTACGTCAACCCATTGTCCAATGGTGTCGCTTTCAGCTATATAAGTAATAGCAGCTTGCGTTTGTAAAACGAGGGCTAGAGCCTGATATTCCTTAAACTTCCAGGCGCAGGGCGCGGCAACGCTTCGCTGGCGCGATCTAACCTCAAACGTTCACCATAGGGCATGGATAACGGTAAGCGGTCAT
>CAIOAQ010000488.1 GCA_903856025.1 uncultured beta proteobacterium | reverse complement strand
CGCGGCATTTCCGCCAATGTGCATGCGTCCGTCTCAGGCACGGTGATCTCCATCGAGGACCGTATGGCCCCACATCCGTCCGGGCTGACACAGCCCACGGTGGTGATCGAGGCCGATGGCGAAAACCGCTGGGCTGAACTGGCCACGCCCATCACCGACGACTTTCCCCTGCCGGTGACTCCCAAAGAGCTGAGTGAGCGTGTGGCCGCCGCCGGAATTGTGGGCTTGGGCGGCGCAGCTTTCCCGTCAGCGGTCAAGCTTGACATGCGCTACAAACACAGCATTGACACCCTGGTGATCAACGGCGCTGAGTGCGAGCCCTACATCACCTGTGATGACCGTTTGATGCAAGAGGCTGCCAACGAGATTGTCGACGGTGTGCGCATCATGGCGTATGCGTTGGCCGCAGCGCAGATCATCATTGCCATCGAGGCCAACAAGCCCAAGGCCGTCAAGGCCATGCGCGAGGCGGCGCGTGCCGACAAAAGTATCAATGTGGTCACGGTTCCTGCACGTTTTCCCATGGGGTCGGCCCAACACCTGCTGTTGGCCGTGACCGGGCGGGAAACACCTGCCGACAAACGCACCGCCGAGGTGGGTGCTGTGGTTCACAACGTGGCCACCGCCCGTGCAGTGAGCAGCGCGATTCGTCGCGGCGAGCCATTGATCAGCCGTGTAGTGACCGTGTCAGGATATGGCGTGCGTGAGCCTGCCAATGTGGAGGTGCCACTGGGCACCTCGGTAGAAGATCTGCTGACATTTTGCGGTGGACTGCACCCTGTTCCCACGCTGCTGATTGGTGGCGGACCCATGATGGGCGCGCCATTGCCGTCGGTGCATGCACCGGTGGTCAAGGGGTCATGCGGGATTCTTGCTCTCACCGCCGCTGAAATCAATGAAGGGCCGGAATCGCCCTGCATCCGCTGTGGCAAATGCGTCACCGCCTGTCCCGCTGGTCTAGTGCCGGTAGAGATGGCGCAGCTGATACGCCGGGGTGATCTGCAGGGTGCCAAAGCCATTGGCAGCCAGGACTGCATCGCCTGTGGTTCGTGTTCCTTCATCTGCCCGTCACATATTCCGCTCGCGCATTACTTCAGCTTTGCCAATGGGAAGTTGAATGCCCTTGACCGCGATGCACGTCGTCAGGATCGCATTCGTTCACTGATTCAAGCACGCAACGAACGTGCAGCCCGCGAGGCGGAAATCAAAAGAGCCGCATCTGCCGCACGCAAGGCAGCCAAGGCCGCAGCAGCAGCGGCAACCGCTGCTGTGGTCACCGAAACATCGGATGCAGACCATCACCTACTTGAGGAGTCCACATGAGTACCCTGGCCAACCGCGCTGGACCTTTTACCCACACGGTCAACACCGTGACCCGCACCATGGTGTGGGTCATTCTGGCTCTGGTGCCGGGCACTGTTTACGGTTTGTGGTTGTATGGCTGGCCTGCTGTGCTGCTGTTTGGAATCACCGTGGCAACAGCCTTGGCTGCAGAAGCCGCCATGCTGGCACTGCTGGGGCAACCCGTGCGCAGCCGTCTGTTTGACGGGTCGGCACTGCTGACCGGGTGGTTATTGGCCATGAGCCTGCCACCCTGGGCTCCTTGGTGGATCGGGGTGCTGGGCAGTCTGTCAGCGATCGTGATTGCCAAACACCTGTTTGGCGGCTTGGGCCAGAACATGTTCAACCCGGCCATGGTCGCCCGCATCGTGCTACTGATTTCATTTCCAGTGCAATTGACGCTGTGGGTAGCACCGGCGCCACTGGGCAGCGAAGCGACACCTTCTTTCAGCCAGGCGTTGGCCATTGTGAGCGGCCGAACACCGGTACCTGAACACATGAGCGCGGCCACCGCACTGGGAACCCTCAAAACCGAGCTGACACGTGGTGTGTCGGTGGTAAAGACCTCTGAACATCTGCCGTCCATCCAACAATTGGCCATTGGCAACGAGTCTGGTTCTATGGGTGAAACTTCTGCCGGACTGCTGTTGGCTGGTGGCTTACTTTTACTGATGTTGCGCATCATCACCTGGCACATTCCGGTGGCCTTGCTGGGCACGTTGGGCACACTGGCTGCAATATCCAATGTATTGGACCCCGCGCGGTTTGCGTCCATGCCCATCCATTTACTGTCTGGTGCGGCGGTACTGGGCGCATTTTTTATCGCAACCGATTACGTGACCTCGCCGGTGTCGCGGGTGGGGCAGTTGTTGTTTGGCGCTGGTATTGGCGCACTGACATGGGTGATACGTGCGCTGGGGGGTTACCCGGAAGGCTTGGCTTTTGCAGTGGTGCTGATGAATGCGCTG
>CAIOAQ010000487.1 GCA_903856025.1 uncultured beta proteobacterium | reverse complement strand
TCGGTAGCAGCGCCAACCTTGATCACGGCAACACCGCCAGCCAGCTTGGCCACGCGCTCTTGCAGTTTTTCACGGTCGTAGTCAGACGTGGCTTCTTCGATTTGAACACGCACTTGCTTCACGCGGGCTTCGATGTCAGCAGCAGCGCCAGCACCGTCGATGATGATGGTGTTTTCTTTGCCCACTTCGATGCGCTTGGCAGAGCCGAGGTCAGCCAAAGTCACTTTTTCGAGCGACATGCCAACTTCTTCAGCAATGACCTTGCCACCGGTCAGGATGGCGATGTCTTCCAACATGGCCTTGCGACGGTCACCAAAGCCAGGCGCCTTGACAGCCACAACCTTCAGGATGCCACGGATGGTGTTGACCACCAAAGTTGCCAGGGCTTCGCCTTCGACATCTTCAGAGATGATCAGCAAAGGACGGCCAGACTTGGCGACTTGTTCCAGGGTGGGCAGCAGGTCGCGGATGTTGCTGATTTTCTTGTCGTACAAGAGCACGAACGGGTTGTCCAGCAAAGCGGCTTGCTTTTCAGGGTTGTTGATGAAGTAGGGTGACAGGTAGCCACGGTCAAACTGCATGCCTTCAACGACTTCGAGTTCGTTTTGCAGGCTCTTGCCGTCTTCCACGGTGATCACGCCTTCTTTGCCCACTTTGTCCATCGCATTGGCGATGATGTCGCCGATGGATGCGTCAGAGTTGGCAGAAATCGAGCCGACTTGGGCGATTTCTTTGGACGTGGTGGTGGCCTTGGAAGCTTTCTTCAGCTCTTCGATCAGGGCAGTCACGGCCTTGTCGATGCCGCGCTTCAGGTCCATCGGGTTCATGCCGGCGGTCACATACTTCATGCCTTCGTGCACGATGGCTTGCGCCAACACCGTAGCGGTGGTGGTGCCGTCGCCAGCGATGTCGGAAGTCTTGGAAGCAACTTCCTTGACCATCTGCGCACCCATGTTTTGTAGCTTGTCTTTGAGTTCGATTTCCTTGGCCACGGACACACCGTCCTTGGTCACGGTAGGGGCGCCGAAAGAACGCTCCAACACCACGTTACGGCCTTTAGGGCCCAAGGTCACTTTGACTGCGTTAGCCAAAATGTTCACGCCTTCAACCATGCGTGCGCGGGCTTCGCCGCCGAAAATTACGTCTTTTGCTGCCATGTTATGACTCCAATAAATTCAATAATAGAAATGATTTGTTGTGGGGGAAGAAAGCGTAGCGAGCAGTTGTTAGGCTAGGCGCACGGAGCACAGCAACCGGAACGTACTTCTGTACGTGAGGATTGCGAGCACCGCGCAACGACGCATAACGGCTGCGCAGTAGCTTTATTTCTCCACAACAGCGAACAAGTCGTCTTCTTTCATCACCAACAATTCGTCGCCATCGACCTTGACGGTTTGGCCGCTGTACTTGCCGAACAACACACGGTCGCCGATCTTGACAGCCATGGGGCTGACTTCGCCCTTGTCGTTTTTCTTACCTGGGCCAACGGCCAGCACTTCACCTTGATCAGGTTTTTCAGCGGCGCTGTCAGGAATGACGATGCCAGAAGCGGTGCGGGTTTCGTTTTCAACGCGTTTGACAATCACGCGGTCGTGCAAAGGACGAAGTTTCATAGTGACTCCTATTAGGTGTGAAACAGAGGGTTATCAACACAGACCACAAAGCCATGCTCTGCGATCCAGTAATTTTCAGAGTGGCGCCGATCAGCCTAAACTGTTAGCACTCAACTCTGGTGAGTGCTAATGATAAGGCTGATTCATACATATTCAAGGGGGTCCAACCGAAATTGTTGCCATTGAAAGTGGCAATGTTCAGCGAGTTTTGAACTTTTATCACCAAGTTTTGAACTCGGAAGAAACCAATGAACGCATATAAGCATATGAATCTAAACAATAAAATGGCTATTTTTCATGGGCTAATAGGGTGACCCGAACTGCACTCTGATCAAAAATGTCTAAACTCGTCGAATCCCTCAGATCAGGTTTTGCACTCGTATTGGGTAGTTTTTCGTCTGAGGTATGTCAGCAAAAGGGGAACATCGATCATGCCGGGTAGACCGAATTGCGGGTGCCCCCGTGACCCAGCGCAGCTTTACTGCGCGTTATTTGGTTGAGCGAACTGAGACGGGCTCGCAACCTGTTTTGAATGTGATGCGCCCGGCAGTTGCGGCCCCAGATGTGTTTCGTGCACCGAAGCCATTGGCGACCAAAGCAAAGAGCGGAAGTGGCGGACCAAAATACACGTTTCAATGCACGGCGTGCGGAAAGACCTTTACGCGCTCAACTTACGACGGTGCGCTGAACGAACACAAGAGCAAGCAGGGTTACCCGTGCTTCGGCCGGTTTGGAGCGTTTGTCAAAACACAGCATTGAATGCGCCGTGTCGCTGATGTCACAGGATCTGCGACCGGTTTGCCAAGCCGACAAGATGCGGTGCAAGCCGTGGTGACGGCCCAGTTGGAAGGCAGTGTGACCAACGGCCGCATGCAGGAGATTACCGGGGAGCATTCCAAGGACATCACTGGCGTATTGCAAGAACCTGGTGCGCGATGGGCTGCTGACGCAGCAAAACCAGCGGCGCTGGGCAAGCTACGGGTTGGATTCTTTGAGGAATGGTATTGCGCACATGTGGGGTTGGGAAAGTGCTTAAATGCCAACTGGATTGGTCGCGGTTGCTTTTTAAAACCGTTTTTTAACCGTATAGCTCACCTTCTCCATATAGCTGCCATTGCCGTCGAGTTTGAACGCCGCCACCGTATGGACAAGTTCTTCCGCTTGGGATTTGAGGCTGCTCGCAGCTGCGGCCATTTCCTCCACCAGCGCAGCGTTTTGCTGCGTCACCTGGTCCATTTGTTGGACCGCTTCGCCCACTTGGGAGACACCTATGGCCTGTTCGTTACTGGCAGAACTGATCTCGCCCATGATGTCGGTGACCTGGCGGATCGAACCTACCACATCGGTCATGGTCGTTCCGGCCTGATCAACTAGCGCAGTGCCTTGTTCGACGCGCTCCACACTGGCCGTGATGAGGAATTTAATCTCCCTAGCCGCCTCAGCCGAGCGGCCTGCCAGACTACGCACCTCGGACGCCACCACGGCAAAGCCCCGGCCCTGCTCCCCGGCACGGGCGGCTTCCACGGCGGCATTGAGTGCCAAAATATTCGTTTGAAAGGCGATCCCGTCGATCACGCAATGATGTCGGAAATCTTCCGCGACGAGTCGTTGATGCCCTTCATGG
>CAIOAQ010000486.1 GCA_903856025.1 uncultured beta proteobacterium | reverse complement strand
TTAAGGCTCTAGCCCTTGTAGAATGGGCCTGATGCGCTATTGAATTTGCATCAATCAGGTCAGCAAATTGAGGCACCAATGCACCTGCGACAATAGCGCCCCTATGAATCCTGTATACATCCTGATCCTGTCTTGCCCTGATCGTTTGGGGCTGGTGCACGCCGTTTCCGGCTTTTTGATGACCCACAATGGCAACATCGAAGAAGCCGCGCAGTACAACGACCATGACACCGGTCTGTTTTTCATGCGGGTGCAATTTGCCTGTGCCAAGCACTCGTTTGACGACCTCAAAGCACAACTGACGGACTTTGCGGCACCGTTTCAAATGCAATGGCAACTGCACGCGCAGGCCCAGCCGATGCGCACCGTCCTTCTGGTCAGCAAAGAAGGCCATTGCCTCAACGACTTGCTGTTCCGCTGGAAAAGTGGCCTGCTGCCGCTGGACATCCGTGCCATCGTCTCCAACCACCGCGAGTTTTACCAGCTGGCCGCCAGCTACAACGTGCCGTTTCACCACCTGCCCGTCACCGCCGCCACCAAGGCGCAGGTGGAAGCCAAGCAGATGGAGATCATTGAGAGCGAAGGGGCCGAACTGGTGGTGCTGGCGCGCTACATGCAAATCCTCAGCAACGACCTGTGCAAGAAGTTGTCGGGCCGCGCCATCAACATCCACCATTCGTTCCTGCCCAGCTTCAAGGGTGCCAAGCCCTATTACCAGGCGCATGACCGGGGTGTGAAACTGATTGGTGCCACCGCCCACTACGTCACCGCCGACCTAGACGAAGGCCCGATCATCGAGCAGGACGTGGCCCGCGTGGACCACAGCAAAACGGTGGAAGATTTAACCGCCCTGGGCCGCGACACCGAAAGCCAGGTGCTGGCCCGCGCCGTGAAATGGCACAGCGAACACCGCGTGCTGATCAACGGTCACAAAACCGTGATTTTCAAATAAGCCCTAAAAAAGCCGCCGTGGGTGCATGCCGGTTCAGGCGCCTGTGTCCAACGGGCGCTGCGTGAAGTGCGCCTGGCGTTTTTGCAGAAAAGCTGCAATACCTTCCTGGGCATCCGGTGTCATGGCGGCCGTTGCCATCAGCTCGCAAGCCAGCGCGTACGCCTGCGCCTGCGGCAAGCCAACCTGCTGGTAAAAGCCCTGCTTGCCCATCGCCTTGGACAGCGCGCTGCCCCGGGTAGCGCGGGTGATCAGATCCAGGGTGGCCGCATCGAGCTGATCGGCCGGCACAGCGCGGTTGATCAAACCCCAGTCGGCGGCCGTGGCCGCATCGATCACATCGCCCGTCAACGCCATCTCCAGCGCCCGTTTGCGCCCGATATTGCGGACCACCGCCACCAGCGGCGTATGGCAAAACAAGCCGCCCTTGCCGCCCGGAATGGCAAAACCGGCCGTGTCAGCGGCAATCGCCAGGTCGCAACTGGCCACCAGCTGGCAACCGGCCGCCGTGGCCAGCGCGTGCACCCGGGCAATCACCGGTTGCGGCATCGCCTGGATGGCATCCATCATCTCGGTGCACGCGCCAAACAGCTCGCGCGCCTGCGCCAGCGTGGCACCGGCCATGTCACCAAAGTTGTGACCCGCGCTGAAGACCGGCCCGTTGGCCGCCAGAATCACGCCCAAGGCGTCGCTCTGCGCCACGGCACGCAAAGCCTGTGTCAGCTCCCGCATGACAGGCATGGCCAGCGCGTTGCGCTTCTCGGGACGATTCAGGGTAACGGTGGTGATGGGGCCGCTGGATGAAACCAGCACATGTTCGTAGTTCATGCCGACATTGTGGCGGTCCGGCTTGATCTATACAAGCGGCTGACTGGCCATCGTTTCACCCAACCGAATCGCAGCGCCCGGCTGCCAGGCCGGATTGAACTTCAGCGGGCCCTTGGGGAACAACATGACCACGGTGGAGCCCAGTAAAAATCGGCCCATCTCCTCGCCCTGCTTGAATTCAATGCACTCTTTTTCATAGCACACATCCCACAGCTTGCCAGCACGTGGATTGTTGATGTTGCCGTGCCAGGTGGTCGCCATGCTACCCACAATGGTGGCCCCCACCAGCACCAGCGCGAACGGACCAGCGCCGTTGGGTCGCTCAAACACACACACCAATCGCTCGTTTCGGGCAAACAGGCCCGGCACGCCGCGCGCGGTGGTCGGGTTGACCGAGAACAAATCGCCCGGCACGTAGATCATGCGCGTCAGACGGCCTGCGCAGGGCATGTGAATGCGGTGGTAGTCGCGCGGGCTCAAATACAAGGTGGCAAAGTGGCCGTTGTCAAACTGCGCAGCCAAGGTGGCATCGCCCCCGGCCAGCGCGGTGCTGCTGTACTGGTGGCCTTTGGCCTGAAAAATCTGCTGGCCTTCGATGTGGCCGAACTGGCTGATGGCCCCGTCCACCGGGCAAATCAGGTCGGCCTGCGCCAGCGGTCGCGCGCCGTCTTTCAGGGCACGTGTAAAAAAATCGTTGAACGTGGCATAACTGGCGATGTCGGGGTTGGCGGCCTCGGCCATGTTGACCCGGTAGCGTTGCACAAACCAGGCGATCAAACGGGTGGTGAATGCGCCGCCCTGTGCACGCGCCATGCGTCCGGCCAGCAAGGTCAAGGCTTGTTTGGGTAAAAGGTACTGCGGCAGCACGGCCAGGCGATCAGACATTTGGGCTACCTGAAAAGATAAACATCCCCTTCGGGTGGAGCAGGGATTTTACGCAGTGCGTTCACTCTGGGCAGTGCCACAATGCTTGCCATGTCTGCCGCCCGCATCCCCCCGATTCAATGCCTGTTGACCTTTGAAGCTTTGGCACGCCTGCGCAGCGTGACGCAAACCTCTGAGGAACTTTGTGTCACCCCCAGCGCCGTGAGCCACCGAGTCAAGCAATTGGAGCAAATCATTGGCACCAAGCTGTTTGGTCGAGCTGATTTTTCGCTCACAGTTGAAGGCGTGGAATACCTCGCCCATGTGCGCGAAGGCTTGTGCATGTTGCAACGTTTTCCGAGTATTGCAGCCCAACCCGGCAAACGCAAGTTGCGTCTGGCGGTGACGCCCACGTTTGCACGTTCAATCCTGATTCCGCGGCTGCGCCAGTTCACCGAGGCCTATCCAGAGATTGACCTGACCCTGCAAGTCTCCATTCCGCTGCTGGACGTGGTGGCGGAAGATGCCGATCTGGTGATCCGTTTTGGCACCGGGCGCTACGCCGATATGGAGCACGTTTGCATCATCAAGGATGAAGTCACCCCTTTGGCCTCGCCCGGGTTCGTGCGTGAGCACGGCCCCTTTGAAGTGGCACAGGACCTGGAAGGTGAATCCCTGCTGCGCAGCCCGCTGGAACCCTGGCGCACCTGGTTTGCCGCGCGCCATCTGGACTGGCCGGAGCCGGTGGATGGGTCGCAGTTCAACGATGTGGGGCTGATGTGCGATGGGGCCGCTGCCGGTATGGGCATTGCGTTGACCCGCCTGAAGCTGGCACAGCCCTGGCTGGAAAACGGCTCGCTGGTGCGGCTGGGAACCAGCGAGGTGTTCACCACCAACGTGCCCAGCCCACACGCGCATTACCTGTGCTGGCGCACCGGCATGATGGACCGCTGGGAATGTGCGGCGTTTGCCGAGTGGCTCAAGCAAAGTGTGGTCTGAGATATGGACAACTCCATGATCCGTTGGGATGCCCATGCATGCCTGCCGCTGCACCCGCAGGCCAGTTTTGCGCCCATTGACCAGCTGCACGCCGCCGGGGTGGACTATGTGTCGATCAACGTCGGCATGGACATGAACCCGGTGTCCCAAATCATGTCGGTCATGGCCGGTTACCGCGCCACCCTGAGCGCCCACCCGGACCGCTACCGACTGGTGAACAGCGTGGCCGACATCGAGCGCGCCCGCGTCGCAGGGCAAATGGCCGTCGGCTTTGACCTGGAAGGGGCCATGCCGCTGCTGGACCAACCCGACATGGTGGCGTTGTTCGCCAGCCTGGGCGTGCGCCAAATCCACTTCGCCTACAACCGCAACAACCGCGTGGCGGATGGCTGCCATGACGTGCCGCGGGGGCTGACCGCGCTGGGAAGGCGCATGGTCGAAGCCGTGAACACCGCCGGCCTGTTGATGGATTGCGCACACACCGGTCGCCAATGCAGCCTGGAGATCATGGCAGCTTCCACCAAGCCCGTCATATTCAGCCACGCCAACCCGCTGGCACTTGTTGAGCATGGCCGCAACATCACCGACGAACAAATCCGCGCCTGCGCCGCCACCGGTGGCGTGGTGTGCGTGTCAGGCGTGTCGCTGTTTTTGGGCAACGATGCGCCCACCGCGCAGGACGTGGCCCGACATGCCGCCTATGTGGCCGATCTGGTGGGCGTGCAACATGTGGGCATCGGACTGGACATCGGTTTTGCGGAGGCCGCACTCGACGACACACCGCCAGGTGAATTCGACGCCACCTACTGGTGGCCCCCGTCGGCGGGTTACACCCACGCCATCGCCGGTGTCCGCTACACACCGCCGCGCACCTGGCGGGAACTGGAACGCGCGTTACAGGCCACGGGCATGAGCGTCGAGGATGCCACTCGGGTCATGGGCGGCAACATGATGCGCGTGGCGCAGCAGGTCTGGCCCGGGCAACCCGTTTGAGCCACTGACCAGCGCGGAATGTTGGCCGAATGGCTGAACCCAAGGGAGGCCTGGAGGCTTTATGAAATTTCCGGCCCTAGCCCTCGTATTTAAAGCAGAGTAAGCTACGTTTTGTGAAGCACGATTATTTTCAAGAAGGTTATTAAAAATCTTCAGCGACACGTCGCGTGTCAGGCATTAAAGTTCCAGCCCATCAACCCGGACCAAG
>CAIOAQ010000485.1 GCA_903856025.1 uncultured beta proteobacterium | reverse complement strand
CTGATGCTGATCTCGAAAAAGTTCGGGATGAGGTCGCTAAGTTCACCATCGAAGGTGACCTTCGCCGTGAAACGACGATGAACATCAAGCGATTGATGGACATCGGTTGTTATCGGGGTTTTCGTCATCGCCGTGGTTTGCCGGTGCGCGGACAGCGCACTCGCACCAATGCACGCACACGCAAGGGCCCTCGTAAAGCAGCGGCTTCTCTCAAGAAATAATCGGTTCTGAAAGATCAATATGGCAAAAGCACCTGCTAACAACGCCGCCCAGCGTGTTCGTAAAAAAGTCCGCAAGAACGTGGCTGACGGGATTGCGCACGTACACGCATCCTTCAACAACACCATCATTACCATCACCGATCGGCAAGGTAATTCCCTGTCTTGGGCATCTTCTGGTGGTCAAGGTTTCAAGGGTTCTCGTAAATCGACACCATTTGCTGCTCAGGTGGCTTCTGAAGTTGCTGGCAGGGCTGCGATTGAACAAGGTATCAAAAACCTTGATGTTGAAATCAAAGGACCAGGACCAGGTCGTGAATCGTCCGTCCGCGCTCTGGCTGCGTTGGGCATTCGCATCAACATGATTGCTGATGTCACACCAGTTCCGCATAACGGTTGCCGTCCTCAAAAACGTCGTCGTATCTAATTTTACAAAGCCCACCGCCATGACTCGCTAGAGTGATGGCTCCTGTGCAGCGCACAGAAGATGATTAAAAGGAAACTCAAGTGGCACGTTATTTAGGCCCTAAGGCCAAGCTCTCCCGCCGTGAAGGCACTGATTTGTTTCTTAAGAGCGCTCGTCGTTCGATTGGAGACAAGGCAAAATTCGACTCTAAACCAGGTCAGCATGGCCGCACATCAGGTGCCCGGACTTCTGACTACGGTACTCAACTGCGCGAAAAACAAAAAGTCAAGCGCATGTATGGCATTCTTGAAAAGCAATTTCGTCGCTATTTCGAAGAAGCTGATCGTCGTAAAGGCAATACCGGCGCCAATCTTCTGGGTTTGCTTGAAAGCCGCTTGGATAACGTTGTATATCGTATGGGTTTCGGTTCTACACGTGCTGAATCCCGTCAACTGGTTTCGCACAAGGCCATTTTGGTCAATGGCAAGTCTGTCAACATTCCCTCCTTTATGGTTAAGGTTGGCGACGTTTTAGCTGTGCGCGAAAAATCAGCCAAACAAAATCGTATTGTGGAAGCTTTGCAACTGGCGCAACAAGTTGGTATGCCAGCTTGGGTCGAAGTCAATGCAGACAAGGCCGAGGGCGTTTTCAAGGCTGTACCGGATCGTGATCAATTTGCCGCCGATGTCAATGAATCTTTGATCGTTGAGTTGTATTCACGTTAATGTGATTCTCGGTTTTATTTTTGCTTAGAAGGCCTTGGTTGGCCTTCTGGCGTTTGTCAGCCTTACCGATGTAACGAGTCGGGGGTATTGAGAGGGAATATTAATGCAAAGTAGTTTACTGAAGCCAAAAACCATTCACGTGTAACAACTAAGTCCCAATCGGTCCAAAGTTGTACTCGAACCGTTCGAACGTGTCTATGTCCACACGCTCGGCAATGCGTTAAGTCGTGTGTTGTTGTCGTCGATGCCCGG
>CAIOAQ010000484.1 GCA_903856025.1 uncultured beta proteobacterium | reverse complement strand
GGCACGCGGTGCGGAGCAAAGCCCTCGTAGATAACGTGCTCGAAATTGACCGTCTCACCGGTAAGCCCGGCGCCCTTCTTGATGGCCCGGTCCAACGTTTCCTTGGGCATCGACACTTTGCGCGCCTGCTCCACGACCAAGCGCAAGCGCGAATTGGTGGCGGGGTCGGCCCCGCTGCGCGCCGCGATCATGATGTCCTTGGCCAATCGTCCAAACAGTCGGCCTTTGGCGTTTGCCGCCAATTCCTTGCCCTTTGCTTTCCACTGCGCGCCCATGTGAGAGTTTCCTTGTAGTTGCAGCGCCTAAAGGCGCAAATTGAGGTATTGAGAGGGGGCTTAGGTTAACACCGCCGAATCACGTCTGGCCCGCTACAGGTCAAGAATTCCGTCGACCGATGTTGGTCTGACATATGTGAATGACATCGGATTCAAATAGATAAAACTCTTGAATCGCGTGGGCCGCGCATTTTCAGGACCTCGATAACGCCGCGCTGCGCCACCGAACCGGAAGGTTGAAGGTCCCTGTCGTTTGCAATGTGCATGTGTATTTATGTAAGCGGCGTAACTCTCTTCCGCAATGTGCGCCAAGGTACAGGCCAACCGATGGGTGCAGAACAACACTCACCGACGTGATGCATCAAGCCAAGGCGATCGTGCATCACAGCGTCGTTGGCACCGGCGGGGTCAGGCTAACACTACACAGTTCATATGGATCAAATTGAAAGGAAAAGAGAAATGAAAAACTTCGAAAGCTATTCCAGCGCACGGCCATGGCTCGTTGCGGCGCTGGTGAGTGTCATGGCAGTTGGATGCGGTGGCGGTGGCAGCAGCGGTAGCGCAAATCTGCTGCCTGCGGCGGTCGCCCTGCACGCCAGCCGATCGGGCGGAAATAGCGGTGACAACACGAGCAACGGAAATTCAGGCCAAAGCGGTGGCAGTTCAAGCGCAAACGATGGCAGTTCAAACGCAAACGATGGCAGTTCAAGCGAACGCGGTGGCAATTCAAACGCAAACGATGGCAATGGACACAACGGCGGCTCGGACAGCTCTGGAAGTGACGGCCACGGCTCATCAGGCGGCGGCACAGGCGGCGGCACTCCTAGGGTACCGGGCGTTCTGGGTACAGCCGGCACTTTTGCGATTCTGTCCAAATCCGGAATCACGGACGTTGCAGCCTCTGCAATTACCGGCGATGTCGGAGCCAGCCCGATTACCGGCGCTGCGATCGGTCTAAGCTGCCCAGAAGTGATTGGGACCATCTACTCCGTCGATGCCACCGGCCCGGCACCCTGCGTGGTGACCAACGCCGCACTGTTGACCACGGCTGTGGCCGATATGCAAACGCTTTACACCGACCTCGCCGGCCGGACCCTGCCTGATTTTACGGATTTGGGTGCTGGTGAAATAGGTGGATTGACGCTCGCACCTGGACTCTACAAATGGGGTACCGGCGTTTCGATCTCAACCAATGTCACGCTGTCAGGTGGGCCGAACGATGTCTGGATCTTCCAGATAGCAGGAACCCTGACGCAGGCCAATGCCACGACAGTGACACTGACGGGTGGTGCTTTGGCCAAGAACGTCTTCTGGCAGTCTGCCGGCGCTGTGGCGATTGGGACGGCTGCGCACCTTGAAGGGGTCGTGTTGGGTCAAACCTTGATCGCCGTGAATACGGGCGCATCCGTGAATGGCCGCTTGCTGGCTCAGACTGCGGTCACGCTTCAGCAAAACGTGGTGACACAGCCCGCTCCATAAGGATTCAAGAGAATCATCGGCGGGACCAGGCAAGCGGCAACAGTGGAGGGCGCCTGCGCGGCACAGTAGTCCTTCCATCCAGACGTCTCTGCATAGCCCGAACTCTCACCAGTTCGGGCTTTTTTCTTAGCAGCCCAAGCATCGGTGCCCACGCGCAAATCCAAATGTCGTACCCCTTGACGTTGCTTGCCGATTGTGGCGGTGGAACCTCGATAGTGGCATCCGACGGCGCGTCGCTGCTCGCCACTTTCAGTACCACCGTCAGTGCACAAAAATGAACAGCCTCAGACTTTGAGTGGTCTTCTATGGCTTGGGATGCACCCAATTAAACTACGCACCGACGCACTCTGTCGTTGAATCTGCGGTATTTATAGCCTCTAGCCCAATAAAATAAAGGGTAGAGAGCTATTACTTATATAGCGTAGTTGCACCTGTAAATCATGACAATGCGCTTGCCTACACACTTTTAAACATCACCTTCCATGCAGTCTCTCCAGCAATTTTTAACCGTCTTTTTCAGTTTCAAGGCCTATGTGATGTTGCCCGTCATCGTCTTCCTCATTGCTCTGGCAGTTCGGCTGCCACTGCGCCAGGTGGTGCTGAGCACGGTGAGTCTGGCGGCCGGCTTTGCCGGGGTGTTCATCGCCTTCAACTTTTTCGTGGCCAACATCAGCCCGGCGGTGCAGCAACTCACCAGCGTGCGAGGGCTGAATTTCCCGGTGCTGGACGTGGGTTGGCCCCCGTTGGCGGCCATCACTTGGGCCTCGCCGCTGGCTGCCATTTCGATCCCGCTGGTGTTGGTGGCCAATCTGCTCATGCTGGCGTTGGGCTGGACCCGCACCATTTACATTGACATATGGAACTACTGGCACTTTGCGATGGTTGGGGCGCTGGTGCTGTTCGCCACCGGCAGCATGGTGCTGGGCTTGTCGGCCGTGTTGTTGATCGCGGTGTATTGTTTCAAGATGACCGAGTGGACAGCTCCGGACGTGGAGCGGGAAACTGGCCTGATCGGTATCTCGGCCTCGCCGGTATCCGTCAACGGACTGGTGCCTTACACCGTGTGTGTGGATTGGCTGTTGGACCGCATTCCGGTGATCAACAAACTCAACTACAACCCGCACCGCAAGGGCGAGGAGCCGTCTGCCGAGAGCGGCCTGGACTTGCTGGGCGAGCCGATGATGATTGGCGGTTTGATGGGCCTGGCCTTGGCCACGGTGGCGGGTTATGCCCTGGGAGCCACGCTGGAACTTGCGGTGCACATTGCCGCCGTGATGTTCTTGCTGCCCAAGAGTGCCGGGCTGATTGGCGATGCCATGATGCCCGTGACCGTGGCCTTGCGGGACCAGGTGACGCGGTTTTTCCCCCATCGCAAGAACCTGATTGTGGCCATGGACACCGGCTTTTTAATGCACCACAAGTCGGTCATGGTCACCGGG
>CAIOAQ010000483.1 GCA_903856025.1 uncultured beta proteobacterium | reverse complement strand
TGGCAAGATGCCAAAAAAAGAGGCCGAAGAAAAGGCCATGGTCCAACTCAACCGGGTGCGCATTGCCGAACAGGCCAACAAATACCCGCTGCAACTCTCCGGTGGTCAGCAGCAGCGTGTGGCAATTGCGCGCGCTTTGTGCCTCAAACCGAAAATCATGCTGTTTGACGAACCCACCAGCGCACTGGACCCGGAAATGATCAAGGAAGTGCTGGACGTGATGATTGCCATGGCCGACGAGGGCATCACCATGATCTGCGTGACCCACGAAATGGGCTTTGCCAAAGCGGTAGCCGACCGCGTGATCTTCATGGACCAGGGCCAGATCGTCGAGCAAAACAACCCGCACGATTTCTTCAACAACCCGCAAAGCGAACGCTCCAAAGATTTCTTGTCGAAAATTTTGGGGCACTGAGCCATCCGTACCCCAACCAAAACCGCAGCTGCGCGCAGGCTGGGCGCTTGTCAGTGACCCGGCCTCAACTCAGCTGCCTGCCACCTTCATCTTGTTGATCAGAATCGAGCCTACGGTCTTTGAACCGTAAGCGTAGGTATCCGCGCCCACCGCCAGAATCCCTTTAAGCATGGCTTTCATGTTGCCTGCGATGGTGATCTCGTGCACCGGGAAAGCGATGCGGCCGTTTTCCACCCAGAAGCCGCTGGCCCCGCGGGAATAGTCGCCGGTGACGTAGTTCACACCACTGCCCATCAACTCGGTCACCAGCAGCCCGGTGCCCATTTTCTGCAGCATGGCATCCAGGTCGTCGCCTGGACGTGTCAAGCGCGAACTCAGCGTCAGGTTGTGCGAACCACCTGCGTTGCCGGTGGTTTTCATCCCCAACTTGCGGGCCGAGTAGCTGCCCAGAAAGTAGCCTTGCACCTTGCCAGCTTCCACCACGCTGCGGGCCTTGACGCGCACGCCCTCATCGTCAAACGGCGAACTGCCTTTGCCGCGTTTGACAAAGGGATCCTCCAGAATGTCAATGTGTTTAGGCCAAATCTGTTTACCCAGACTGTCCAGTAAAAAAGTGCTTTTGCGATACAGCGCACCACCACTGATGGCCTGCACAAAGCTGCCCAAAAGGCCTGCAGCCAAAGGCGACTCAAACAGCACAGGACACTCGGTGGTGGCAATCTTGCGTGCCTTCAGGCGGCTCAACGCACGTTCGGCGGCGTAGCGGCCAATGGCTTCTGGCGATGCCAATTGTGCTGCGTCCCGCTCTGAACTGTACCAATAGTCGCGCTGCATGTCGTCGCCCTTGCCAGCAATGGGCGACACCGACACCGAATGCCGCGAACTGGCATAACCACCCCTGAATCCATGCGTGTGGGCGCTGAAAAAATGCGACTGCTGGGCCGACACGCCCGCGCCTTCACTGTTGGTAATGCGCCTGTCCACCTTCAGCGCGGCCGCCTCGGTTTGCAAAGCCAGTTCAGCCGCCTGCTCGCTGTTGACCGCCCAAGGGAAAAACAGTTCCAGATCGGAACGTTGTTCTTTGGGCTGCGCAATGTCCGCCTCATCAGGCAGTGCGGCAAACGGGTCTTCGGCCGTGAAGCGTGCAATGTCAAACGCCGCCTGGACGGTTTGCTCAATGGCGGCCAGCGAAAAATCCGAGGTGCTGGCGCTGCCGCGGCGCTGACCCACGTGCACCGTGATACCCAACGACTTGTCACGGTTGCGTTCCACGTTCTCCAGTTCGCCTTTGCGCACCGACACGCTCAGACCACAGCCTTCAGAGGCGTGCGCCGACGCGTCGGTCGCCCCGAGCTTCTTGGCATGGTGCAACGCGCTGTCCACCAGATTTTCAAAATAGGCACGGCTGTAGGCGAATCCGCTGCCTGCCTTGGCGGGTTGTTGCGCTGAAATAGCAGCAGATTGAGGGATGGTGGAATTGGACGTATTGGATTTTTTCATAGCGCGGCTATGATACTTGGCTATGTCAAGAAAACTCAAAAAAGGCTATTTTGTTCGCGGAGAGTTCGTCGCCGAGGGCAGCGAACGCGATATTGAGCTCAAAGCCGAGCTCAAAGGTACCGACGATCAAAGCCGCACCGACCTCAAACGCGAAAGCACCGAGTTGCAAAAACTCGGCACCGATTTGCTCGACCTGCGCGCCGATCTGCTCGCGCGCCTGGCCCTGTCCGACAAGTTCAAGGATGCCATTGCGGATGCCAAACGCATCACCAACTTTGAAGGCAAGCGCCGCCAGATGCAGTACATCGGCAAACTCATGCGCCAGTTGGAACCTGATGTGCTTGCCAGCGTTCGCGCTGCGCTGGACGAGCAGGCCAATGGTTCGACCGCTGAAAAATTGGCGCTGCACCAGGCCGAAATCTGGCGCGACCGTCTGATTTCTGACGAAGACGCTGCCGCACGTTGGATCAGTCAGAACCCCGGCTGCGACACCCAGCAGTTGCGCGCGCTGATCCGCCAGGCACGCAAAGATGCCAAGCCCGAAAAGCCGGGCGCTGCCGTTCGCCATGGACGCGCCTATCGTGATATTTTTCAACTGGTACGGGAAACGCTTGGATCGATTCCACAGCGCGAGCCTGACGCGCCGGCCTTCAACCCTGCGCACGAAGCCTCATGAACGCCACCACCACCAACCCCTACCCGCTCATCCAAATCGGTTTGGTGTCGGTGAGCGATCGTGCGTCCAGCGGCATTTACATCGACAAGGGCATTCCCGCCTTACATGACTGGTTGACCCGCGCACTGAAGAACCCGCTGAAATTGGAGCCGCACCTGATCGCCGACGACCAGGCCACCATCAGCGCCACTTTGATCAAATTGGTGGATGCGGGTTGCGACCTGATCCTGACCACCGGCGGCACCGGCCCGGCCCTGCGCGATGTCACCCCTGAGGCCACGCTGGCCGTCGCACACAAGGAAATGCCAGGTTTTGGTGAGCAGATGCGCCAAATCAGCCTGAATTTTGTGCCTACCGCGATCTTGTCACGCCAGGTGGCGGTGATCCGGGACAAGACCCTCATCATCAACCTGCCGGGGCAGCCCAAGTCGATCGCCGAAACACTGGAAGGCCTGCGCGATGCAGACGGAAAATCCATCGTGCCAGGCATTTTTGCTGCCGTGCCCTACTGCATTGACCTGATTGGCGGTCCCTATCTGGAAACCAACGAGGCGGTTTGCAAGGCTTTCCGACCCAAAACCGCCATCCGTACCTTTGAATAAATTGGCTTCTAGCCCTCTGAATTAAAGGTTCAATAGCTATTCAATGAATAGCATTGTGGTTATATTCCGTTTCCAAATTATTTGTGTCTAGGCGCGAAGCCGCAGGCAGCGCTGTCGCACGACATGGCGTTGCAACAACGACACGGATGATTTGGAAATGGAATTATTTTCCAACCAGCTGATTGAGCTTGTCTGCTTCAAAATGTTCTTGCCGTGCGGCATCTTGCGGCACGATGGTGACGGTTTGACGCGGGCAATTGAGCTTCTCGATGGCCTGCCAAAGCATGGCGATCTGGTGCTCCTGCAGCGCCGCACTGTCGATCAGGCCACGCATGGCCTGGCTCAACGGGTCGTCATTTTGGGTCACGCCATAGGCCGAAAATCCCATTTTCGCGGCCACTTCTTCACGTTTGACATCCTGCTCTGCCTGGATGATGCGAGCCGGGTTGCCCACCGCCGTGGCCCCAGCGGGCACGGGTTTGGTCACGACCGCATTGGACCCGACCTTGGCCCCGTCACCGACGGTAAAGCCGCCCAGCACCTGGGCACCTGCGCCTACCACCACGCCACGGCCAAGCGTCGGGTGCCGTTTGGCACCTTTGTACAGCGCAGTGCCACCCAGTGTGACCCCTTGGTAAATGGTGCAACCGTCGCCGATTTCGGCCGTCTCCCCCACCACCACGCCCATGGCGTGGTCAAAAAAGACACTTTCGCCGATCTTGGCGCCGGGGTGGATTTCAATGCCGGTAAAAAACCGCCCGATATGCGATGTGAAACGCCCCAGCCATTTCAGGCCATGGGTCCAAAACCAGTGCGCCAGCCGGTGCAGGATCACCGCGTGCAAACCGGGGTAGCAGGTGAGCACCTCCCAGGTGCTGCGCGCCGCCGGGTCGCGCTCCAGAATGCATTGAACGTCGGATCGGATTCTTGAAAACATCGTGTGAGTCTAATCTTTGGACACTGGCCCTGATGGGCTCAGGGGTTGAGGTTTGATCATCATTTTCGCCATACCCCGCAGAATGTGGATTTCCTCCTGTGACAACTGCGCCCGGTTGAACAACTGGTTGAGCCGTGGCATGAGCTTTTTGGGCGACTGCGGATCCAGAAAGCCAATTTGGGTGAGTGCCTGCTCCAGGTGCGCCAACATGCCCGCTACCTGCGCGGCATCAGCCAGCACCGGCGCATCGGTGGCAGCCTGCACCGGGTAAGCGGCCAGCGCTTCGCGCCAATCATAGGCAATAACCTGCAAGGCCGCCCCCAGATTGAGCGAACCAAATTGGGGGTTGCTGGGAATACTCAGGCACACGTGGCAGCGGTACACATCCTCGTTGCGCATGCCAAACCGCTCGGAGCCGAATAGGAACGCGACACCGGTGTTGCAAGCAATTTCGGCTTCTACCCATTGTTTGCATTGCGTATGCAGCTCTGATTTCAATAGCGATTCAAAGTGTTTGCGTGGGGTGGTGGTAGGTGGGCCGAAGTCCCGCGGCGTCATGGCGGTGGCGCACAGATGGGTCATGCCATCCAGCGCCTCGTCCAGGGTATCCACGATGCGGGCGTTTTTGAGCACGTCCAGCGCCCCACTGGCGCGCTGGATGGTTTCTTCGCGGTTGAGCACATTGGCCCAGCGCGGTGCCACCAGCACCAAGTCCTCAAAACCCATGGTTTTCATGGCGCGTGCGGCAGCGCCTACATTGCCGGCGTGGCTGGTGTTGATGAGGATAAATCGGGTCTGCATAGCGGTACAGCTTAAAATCCGCATATTGTCGCTGCCCGCATCGCCGTGCAGCTCGTCCGTTCATCCATCACCTCACAATCCATGACAACTACAAACATGCACCCCATGATCAATGTGGCCGTGAAGGCCGCCCGCGCTGCAGGGGCCATCATCAACCGCGCCGCGCTGGATGTGGAATCGGTGCGCGTGTCGCAAAAACAGGTCAACGACTTTGTTACCGAAGTCGACCAGGCCTCCGAGCAACTGATCATTGAAACCCTGTTGGGTGCGTACCCAGGCCACGCCATCTGGGCCGAAGAATCGGGCCGCACACACGGCGCGCAAGACTCTGAATGTGTCTGGATCATTGACCCGCTGGACGGCACCACCAACTTCATTCACGGCTTGCCCGTTTATTGCGTCAGCATTGCGCTGGCCGTCAAGGGCAAGATCGAACAGGCGGTAATTTACGACCCCAGCCGCAACGACCTGTTCACCGCCACCAAAGGGCGCGGCGCTTACATGAACAACCGCCGCATCCGTGTGGCCAAGCGAATCCGCCTGCAAGAGTGTCTGATTTCCACCGGTTTTCCCTACCGCCAGGAAGACGACATCAACACCTACCTGCGCTTGATGGGCGACATGATGCAACGCACCGCCGGCCTGCGCCGCCCGGGTGCTGCCGCCCTGGATCTGGCCTACGTGGCCGCAGGTTTCACCGATGGATTTTTTGAGCTGGGTCTGCAACCCTGGGACGTGGCAGCAGGTTCATTGCTGATCACTGAAGCTGGCGGTCTGGTGGGTAATTTCTCGGGCGACTCCAACTTTTTGGAGCAAAAAGAATGCATGGCCGCCAACCCGCGCATTTACGGCCAGATGGTGGCTTTGTTGGGCAAGTACAGCAAGTTTGCCAGCGTCGGCGACAAAGCCTCCGTACATGAAGCGGTGTCCGAACTGACCAAACTCACTTTGACCAGCGACAACACCTCCCGTTGATCGGTTTGCCCGCGGGTGCACCGGGCAGGCAGATGGAACTTGTGCGTTGGGCTAGAGCTTCCTTGAGGCTGTGATTTGGGGCAATTGCGCTCAGTCCACAATGCCGGGCAGAAAATGCCAAGCGGGCTGCATATGGCAATTTTTGATGGTCAAAAATCATGTGAAGGACAGGCATGCACCTCAAAGTTTCACGCACAAATTCAGTGTGTGCAGCAGTGGCGATCGCGCTGGCGGTCGCCATTTATTTTTTTGTACCTGAAGTCAATGCCAGCTTGCACCGGCTGGCTGATGGCGTGGTCAACAGTGACCCCACCCAGGCGATTCAGGCTTTTCGCAGCTACCTGCTCAGCTTTGGCGCGTGGGCACCGGTCATCTCTGCCAGTTTGATGGTGATCCTTCAGGTATTTTTATTGCCGATCCCCACATTTTTTGTGACGCTGACCAACGGCTTGCTGTTTGGCTGGGCGCTGGGGGCGACGCTGTCTTGGTCAAGCTCCATCGTCGGCGCGGCCATTTGCTACTGGATTGCGCGCTCGCTGGGCCGGCCTGTGGTGGAGCGATTGACAGGCGGTGCGCATGGCATGGAAGTGTTGGACTTGTTTTTCTCACGCTACGGGAATCGAGCGGTGCTGATTGCGCGACTCCTGCCCTTTCTCTCATTCAGGGTAGTGAGCTACGGCATCGGGCTGACCCCCGTGCCTGTGGTCAGCTTTCTGGTGGCCACGGGCATCGGACAACTGCCAGCGACGTTGGTTTATTCCTACCTGGGGCAAAACCTGACCGGCACCTTGCGGGTGCTGTTTCTGGCACTGTGCATCACCACTGCCTTGTTGATTGCAGGTTGGATGGCTGGGCCCATGGTGTTGCGCCGACTGCGTGCCGGTAGCGAAAAGACGGTCAAGGAAGTCACTTCATGACAAGCAACACTGCACTGAAAAAACATCCCTTGCACAGCAACACCGCAGCGCCGTTAGATGCCAAGGAGCGACGCGGTCTGGTGATTCGCATGGGCATTTCCATCGTCTTGGTGGCATGGCTCGCCTGGCATCTGGACTTGTCCGCACTGTCTGCGCGGCTCACCACCTTGGACCTGGGCTGGACGGCACTGGCTTTCGTCACCGTCTTTGCCGCCGTGGTGATTTCGGCCTGGAAATGGGGGCTGATTTTGCGAACCCGCGGGCACCCCTTGAGCTATCTGCGCCTGCTGCGGCACTATTTTGTGGGTCTGTTTTTCAACAACGTGTTGCCCACCACCGTGGGGGGAGATGCCGTGCGCGCCTGGGAAACCAGCAAAGACACCCATGAGGTGCCCGAGGCCGTTGGCTCCGTGGTGACCGAGCGCTTGATCGCGGGGGTGGCACTTGGCATCACCGCGTTGTTGGGGCTTCCTTTCATCGAATTCAGTTCCCGTTTGTGGTCCTTGGTCGGGCTTTTTTTGTTGATTGATGTGGCGTTGGTGGCCCTGTTTCTCTTTCCAAAAGTGGCCGAAGGTATTGTGGGAAAACTGGTGCCGCCGCGTTTGACAGGCTTGCATGAGAGCATCACTCAAACGGTACAAGTGGTTCGCGCCACCTTGAAAAACCGTGCCTTGTTCGTCAAGGTCGCCCTGTATTCGATCGCCTTTCAAATTCTGGTCGCCGCGGTGAATACCTGTATTTTCAAGGCCATGGGTGTGCCGGTGAGCATGGCGCAATGCATGATTTTTACGCCCATGATTTTTACCGTCACCATGCTGCCGATTTCGCTGTCCGGTTTTGGTGTTCGGGAAGCGGCGTATTGGTATTTCTTTTCGCAGGTCGGTGTGTCACAGGCAGACGCAGTGGCGGCATCGCTGGCGTTTTTCGTGATTGTGGGTATTTCCAGCCTGCCTGGCGCACTGCTTTTCTCCATCAAACGTCCTGAACAGACAAGTGTTCCTGCGTAAGCGAATGGGCCTCCCTCCCTCATTTCTAAAAAAATCATGGCAAACCATTTATTAACCACCGTTAAAGCCGTATTGAACGCATTGATTGATCCACCACGTGAACTGTGGAAAAGGGCAATCAACCTCACCCGAGGGGTCAAGGACATCCATGTCCATGAAGCACAGGCACTCATCCATCGTGGAGTCTTTGTGCTGGACGTGCGCGAACTCCATGAATACGAAGCAGGCCACCTGGCGGGTGCCAAACTGATCCCGTTGGGCTCCTTGCTCGACAGAGTGGGTGAACTCAAGTCATTGCAAGGGCAAGATCTGGTGATCATTTGCCGTGGCGGCAAGCGTTCGGCCACCGCTTGCTGGCAACTGGCGCAAGTCGGGTTCACCAAAACCTACAACGTGGCCGGTGGCATCATTGCATGGCAGCGTGCGAAACTTTCGGTGGTGCGTTGACCGCGCGTCCATC
>CAIOAQ010000482.1 GCA_903856025.1 uncultured beta proteobacterium | reverse complement strand
GTGTTCAAGCGCAGCTTTGATGCACGCAAAGCCGACATCCTGGCGGTGTTCATTGTGGACATCGCTTTGCAGGATCCAGCGCTGGAAAGCACCTTGTTGGACAGGTTCCAGCAAAATCCACACATTCAGCCCACGCCCGACATGGGCTACCGGCTGGTGGCGCAAGCCCCGGCGGGTTTACCGCTGCGCCCGGTGGTGGTGGGCTTTGGCCCGTGTGGCATTTTTGCCGCGTTGTTGCTGGCGCAAATGGGCTTCAGGCCGATTGTGCTGGAGCGTGGTCGCAAGGTGCGTGAGCGCACCCAGGACACCTGGGGGCTGTGGCGCAAGCACACCCTCAACCCGGAATCGAACGTGCAGTTTGGCGAAGGCGGTGCAGGCACGTTCTCGGATGGCAAGCTGTGGAGCCAGATCAAAGACCCGCGCCATCTGGGCCGAAAAGTGATGGAAGAATTTGTCAAAGCCGGTGCGCCACCGGAAATTCTGGTCGAAGCGCATCCGCACATCGGTACGTTCAAATTGGTCAAGGTGGTGGAAAACCTGCGCGCTCAAATCATCGCTTTGGGCGGTGACATCCGCTTTGAGCAACGGGTGACCAATGTGCGGGTTGAAGACGGTCCGCAGGGCAGACAGGTGCGCGGTTTGACGGTGCTGGACCAGTCCAGCGGGCAAAGTTATGACCTGCGTACCGACCAGGTGGTGATGGCGCTGGGCCACAGCGCGCGCGACACCTTTGCCATGTTGCACACGCGTGGTGTGGCGCTGCAGGCCAAACCGTTTTCCGTGGGCTTTCGCATTGAGCACCCGCAAAATGTGATCGACCGCGCGCTGTGGGGTCGCCACGCGGGCAGCCCGGTGCTGGGCGCGGCTGCCTACAAGCTGGTGCACCATGCCCGCAATGGCCGTGGCGTTTACAGCTTTTGCATGTGCCCCGGTGGCACTGTGGTGGCGGCGACCAGCGAGCCGGGTCGGGTCGTGACCAATGGCATGAGCCAATATTCGCGCAATGAACGCAATGCCAACGCCGGCATGGTGGTGGGCATCGAGCCGGTGGATTATCCGCAGGATGCGCTTGCTTTTATTGAAGCGTTTGGGGATAAAGCCGGCGCAGAATATGCGCAGGAAGCTATTCAATTAGTAGCACTCGACGCACAAGCCGTACATCCTTTGGCGGGCATCAACCTGCAGCGCCAGCTGGAGTCCAACGCGTTCAAGTTGGGCGGCGGCACCTATGAAGCGCCTGGTCAATTGGTGGGCGACTTCATTCATGGCGTGCCCTCCACCCAGCTCGGATCGGTGGTCCCTTCCTACAAACCAGGGGTGAAACTGGGCGACTTGCATCCAGCCTTGCCAGCGTACGCCATTGCCGCCTTGCGTGAAGCCTTGCCGGTGTTCGGCAAAAAAATCAAGGGGTTTGACATGCCGGATGCGGTCCTGACCGGGGTGGAAACACGCACCTCCAGCCCCTTGCGGATGCCGCGTGGTGCTGATTTTCAAAGCACCAACACCGCAGGCTTGTACCCGGCAGGCGAGGGCGCAGGCTACGCCGGTGGCATCTTGTCAGCCGGGGTGGATGGCATCAAAGTGGCCGAAGCCGTGGCGCGATGCATGGTTTGATTTCTATATGAAAAATTGAGCTCTATCCCTTGCGAAATAAGGGAATGAAGCTATCAATTCAGATGGAAATAGTGCGCGACAAGGGCTGTGTCAAAGTCCGTCAATGGCGCATCTGGAACGCACTTTCTGGCGACCCATCCCAACGGGGTTCACGCCCTGGCCACGCCGCTGACAATGAAACCACCGCCCATGAGCGTGGTGCTGACTTCCATGCGATCCAGGTAATTCGCCAGGTGGCTCCACGGCTGATCAAGTCCTTCCAGTGAGGTCGTCGAATACATGGCCGCCATCATCACAAAACAATTGGTGGTCCATGCCCACGGATGGGACCATTGCAGACCCGCTGCAACCACCTGGGCACCTGGCTTGAGGTCTCGCATCACATTGCTGATGGCGTCGGGGTTGCGCAGGATGTCGTGCGTGAAGTGGAACAACGCAGCGTCTGCCTGGGCTTGGGTATTTGCAAGCTCCACCGGGGTGTTGAGCAGTGTCACGTTGGTCCAGCCCTGTGTGGCGACCCGGGTGCGGGACTTGTCCAGCATCTCCAGGCTCTGCTCAATGCCAATGATGCGACCACCAGAGCCAATCACCTGCTGTAGCGGATCAAAACTCAGTCCGGTGCCGCAACCCACATCCAGCACGGTATCTCCAGACGTCAGGTTCATTCGGGCAACGGCGCTGCGGCGCATGGGCTCAAATACAGCGAGCTCACTGTCGTAAACCGTCGCACGCAATCGATACTGTTCCAGCGCCCTCCGGCGTTCTGAGGCCACTTTCATATCCATTCGACAGGTTGTGGATTCACATCTGGTGGCGGATTGATCTGAAAATGGAACAAGCGGTGGTGGATCGGGTGCATGGGGGCAATCTCCGTGATGTGCCGCAAGCATAGGGCCGAAGGGTTGAACTGGCAAGCCACAGTGAATGGCTTTATGCGCTGGGTCAAAGACGCATGCCGATTCTTGTGATTTACTGGTAACGACTGCTCAACCTGCGATTTGTGCAGGCAACTCATTGACTGGAGAATCGTATGCAGCGCATCACGTCAGATCCCGACAAAATCATTATTTCGGAGCAATCCTATCGCAGCCCGCTCGCAGAGATGGCCGCTAGCCTGCAGCAGAGCCTGGACCCTTACGGCATGATGACGTCTGTGGCCCAGGCGCAGGCAGCCTGGCTGATGCACCCGCAGGCGTTGGCAAAGGCACTCCAGAGTTTGACAGTTGATACGCTGGCCTTTCAGCCCCATCTCATGCGACTTGCCTTGGGGTTGCCCAGTGAAGACGTGATCAAACCCCACGTGGATGACGTTCGTTTTGCGGATTCAGAATGGCACACCCATCCAGGCTGGGATGTCATCAAGGAATACTACCTGGCGGTGACGCACCGCATCGAAGATTTGCTCTTTGCAAGCCCTGGTTTGTCGGGAGCGCAGCGCAAGCGAGCCGCATTCTGGGCGCGGCAGTGGCTGAACGCCATGGCACCGACTAACTTCTTGTTCACCAACCCGGTAGCCATGCGAAAGTATCTGGCGACACACGGAGACAGTTTGAAGAAGGGCATGGAGCATCTGATGCGTGATGCCAACGGAAAAAATGTTCGCATCGTACAAACCGATGCCTTCAAGGTCGGCACCGACCTTGCCACCACGCCAGGCCGGGTGGTGATGCGCAACCGTTTGGTGGAGTTGATTCACTACACCCCCACCACTGAAAAGGTGCACCAAACGCCGATTTTCATCGTCACCCCCTGGATCAATAAGTACTACGTGCTTGATCTGACACCGGAAAAGAGCCTGGTCAAGTTTCTCACGGACCAAG
>CAIOAQ010000481.1 GCA_903856025.1 uncultured beta proteobacterium | reverse complement strand
GATGACCTCAATGACCGAACGACACGCTGGGTACACCTGCAACATTTGGGGTACCAACGTTTCAGACGCCACCACAATGGCACTAGGCTGACGCAGCGAATAGCGCGCGCCTTCCAAAGCCAGATAAACCAGCAGACGCGGACTGGTCAGAATTTTGAGCCACCGAAGTGCCAACCGCGCTCCAGAAAGACCGTTGAGCAAGTTGAATCTTATCGGCAACACATGTACTGTTTGCACATTACCATGCCAGGTGTTTTCATGTGAATGCACCACGTCAAACCCAACTCTCGTCGCCCACCATGTCGCCGTGGCGTACCACAATTGATTCAGCCAGCGTGGTCGCTTGAAAGGTTGGGACACCTGGTGATAGGTCACCCCTGAGACGGTGGGGTTGATGTGCTGTGCAAAAACATGAATGTCGTGCCGTCGGGCCAGATGCCCCACCAGCGCAATGGAATAGCGCTCGGCACCGCCACCAGTGGGTGAAAACTGACGGGTGAACACAGCAATGCGCAACCGTCTTGCACTGGAACCATGTCCGTGGTGGTCACTTTTCATGCCGCCCGCCCATCCTCATAGCCAGTGGCCACCTTTAACCAAAAAACCGGCAAGGTGGTCGATCGAAGTACTGGCACTCGCGGCAACTGATAAAGATCGGCACCTTGCGACACCCGTCCACGTTGCGTTGTAGTTGCGGTTGCAAAACCGGCCTGTTGCACCATCTGAACATGATTGGACCGATGGTGACCGTATGGATAACAAAAGTGCTCTACCCGTTCGCTGATGCACGCCGACAACTCAATCTTTGACAGTGAAATTTCTGCTTCTGCCAAATCATCGGTGCATGCCGTCAGATTCACATGGGTTCTGGTGTGCGCCCCGACCTCTTGCCCACCATCCACCCATTGACGCACCTGTACAGCATCCATCAGCGGCGTTTGTGCAATTCCCTGCTCCCTGTCCCAAACATTGGTTTGCCCCAAGCCCTGGCTTACACAATAACAGGTTGACGAAAAGCCATGCCTCATCAATACAGGTAGTGCGTTTGTCAAATTGTTCAGGTAACCGTCATCGAACGTGATGCCCACCACCTTGCCTTGACGCTCACCTCGCAGATAGGGCATCAACGCACTCATCGACAAACCTTGGTAGCCCAACAGACTCAGCCAACGCATTTGTCGGGAAAACGCCGCCGGAGATACATAGAGGCTTCTGAAAGGAGCACCTTTGGGTGGCGCTTGATCAATCTGGTGATAGACCAGAATGGGAATTGGCAGGAGATTGCAACAAACTCGTTTTGGCATCACCGAATCACCCTACAGCAGCACAATATCGTACTGTTCTTGCCCCATGGCGCTCTCGCTTTGCAGGGACACGGGTTTGCCGATGAACTCACTCAAGCCCGCCAAATGCTGGCTTTCTTCATCCAGAAACAGCTCAATCACCTTGGGCGATGCGATCACGCGGAACTCTTTGGGGTCAAACTGGCGTGCCTCTCGCAAGATCTCTCGCAAAATGTCATAGGCCACACTGCGCGGCGTTTTGACAATGCCCTTGCCCTCGCAGACCGGACAGGATTCGCACAACATGTGCGCCAGGGACTCGCGGGTGCGCTTACGGGTCATCTCCACCAGCCCAAGTTGAGAAAAACCACCGCACATGGTTTTAACGTGGTCGCGCGCCAACTGCTTGCGAATCTCGGCCAGCACCGCATCACGATGTTCTTCAGGCACCATGTCAATGAAGTCAACGATCACGATGCCCCCCAGATTGCGCAAGCGCAACTGGCGCGCAATCGCCTGTGCCGCTTCCAGGTTGGTTTTGAAAATGGTGTCATCAAAATTTCGTGCGCCCACATAACCACCCGTGTTCACATCCACCGTGGTCAAGGCTTCTGTCTGGTCTACGATCAGATAGCCGCCCGACTTCAATTCCACACGCCGACCCAGCGCTTTGGAAATTTCTTCATCAATGGAAAACAGGTCAAAAATGGGACGCTCGCCCTTGTAATGTTGCAGTTTCAGCGCGGCTGCAGGCATGAACTCCTGACCAAAGGCTTGCATCTTCCTGAACTGCTCGCCAGAGTCCACCTTGATGCTTTGTGTGTGCTCGGTGGTCAGGTCACGCATCACCCGTTGGACCAGATTCAAATCCTGATGCAGCAAGGATCTGGCTGGCAACTTGGTGGATGCCTCACGCACACGCTGCCAAGCTTTGCGCAAATAGGCCACATCTTCGGACAGCTCCTGCTCAGTGGCATCTTCGCCGTTGGTGCGCAAAATGAAGCCGCCACCCGCGTCACCTACCAGGGTCTGCAAATGCGCGCGCAAGGTGTCACGCTGCGCTTGGGGAATTTTTTGCGACACGCCAATGTGGTCGTCCTGCGGCAAAAACACCAGCATGCGCCCGGCAATGCTGATCTGCGTGGACAAGCGTGCGCCCTTGGTGCCAATCGGATCCTTGATCACTTGCACCATCAGGCTCTGGCCTTCAAACACCTGCTTTTCAATCGGAATCAGGCTGGCCAAATTGCGCGCTGCTGAAATGGTTTCGCCCTCAACCGGCGGATGCCAGACATCGGCCACATGCAAAAAAGCGGCACGTTCCAGACCAATGTCGATGAACGCAGACTGCATGCCCGGCAACACCCGGGCCACTTTACCCAGATACACGTTGCTCACCAACCCGCGCTCCAGCGTGCGCTCCACGTGCAGTTCTTGGAGTACGCCGTTTTCCACGACCGCCACACGGGTTTCCTGAGGCGACCAGTTGATCAATATGTCTTCGTGCATCAGTTTTATATAAGAAAAGTACTTTCAGCCCGTATATACAAAGCGCGATATGCTATAAAAATACTAGCAATCAAAACCCAGTTGCCGCAACAGCTGAGCGGTCTCAAACAAGGGCAACCCCATGATACCGGTGTAGCTGCCACTCAAACGCGAAATGTGCGCTGCTGCCCTGCCCTGCACACCGTAGGCACCGGCTTTGCCCATGGGCTCGCCGGTAGCCACATAAGCCGCCACCTGCGTTGCAGTCATGGGGGCAAAGGTAACCCGCGAGATCGACACGTCCTGTACCCGCGCATGCGATGTGCCCAACGCCACAGCGGTCAACACCCGGTGGGTTTTACCAGCCAATTTACTCAAAATCTGCCGTGCATCCGCCGCATCCGCCGGTTTGCCCAGAATCTCACGGCCCAGCGCGACGGTCGTGTCCGAGCAGAGAATGGGGGCAGCAGGCAGCTTCAAACGTTCTTGCCGCTTGATCGCCGCATCCAGCTTGAGCTGCGTGACACGTTGCACATAGGCCAGCGGGGTTTCGCGCGGCAAGACCACTTCAAGTGCTTCGGCATCTTCATGCGGCTCAGGCAACAGCAATTCATAAGCCACGCCCAGCTGCTCCAACAACTGTCTGCGCCGGGGGCTTTGGGAAGCGAGGTAGACAAACTTTTTCATTCGCGGTGGTAGGGGTGGTTGGCATTGATCGACCAAGCCCGGTAAAGCTGCTCAATCAGCAACACACGCACCATGGCGTGCGGCAAGGTCAGGTCCGACAAGCGAATGCGCTCATGGGCGGCCTGCCGAAATGCGGGTTCCAGACCATCGGGCCCACCAATGACCAGCGCCACATCGGTGCCGCCAAGTTGCCAGTCTTTGAGCTTGCCAGCCAACGCCAGGGTGGTCAAGGTGGTGCCACGTTCATCCAGCGCCACAATCCTGGCTCCCTTGGGAATGGCAGCCTCGATGCGTGCGCGCTCAGCCGCAAAGATGGTCTCTAGCGATTTGGAAGCCCGAGGTTCGGTCTTGACCGCTTTGAGTTCCACCTTGAGTTCGAACGGAAACCGCTTGGCATAGTCATCCCATGCCGTTTGCGCCCAGTCGGGCACGCGCTGACCGACTGCAACAACAGCCAGCCGCACGATCAGGCTTTACGCGCTGGCGCTCTCTTGGCCGGAGCCGACTTGGTTGGCGCCCTCTTGGCTGCGGTCTTTTTGGCAGCCGGTTTGCCGGGCGCATTCACCACCAGGGTTTTGATCCGAGGTTTCGCCACAACTGCAGCATCTTGTTGGCCTCTAACTCCCGTAGTACCTGCCTTAGCAGCTACTTTTTTTGCAGCAGCGGCTTTGGCATCCTGCACTTTTTTCAACTGCGCCTTGGACGGGAAGGCTTCTTCAACGCCCTTCTTGGAGGCGCTTGAGCGGCGCAAGCTGGACTCGGGCTTGGCAGCGCGCGTGGGCTGCGTGGGTGCAGCCGGCACCTTGGCTGCCTTGACGACCACCGGCTTGGCCGCGCCGAGCTTCAAACGTACCGGCTTCTCACCCCACAACTCTTCCAGGTTGTAATAAGTGCGAATGTTGGGCTGCATCACATGCAACACGGCTTGGCCACAGTCCACAATGATCCACTCGCCGTTGGTTTCGCCTTCCATGCGCGGTTTGGGGAAACCCGCTTCACGCACGGCATCCAGCACACTGAATGCCAGCGCTTTGGTTTGACGGTTGGACGTCCCGCTGGCCACGATGACCCGCTCGAACAACGAAGACAGGTGCTCGGTATCAAATACCACAATGTCTTGCGCCTTCACGTCTTCAAGCCCGTCCACAATGGCGCGTTGGAGCTTTTGCACATCTTTTTTGACGGCAGTGCTAGAAGTGGTTTTGGCAGTTGTCTTGGCAGCTGGTTTGGCGGAAGTTTGGGTAGTCATCAAATCGAATGGTAAAGGTGGTGGTCGGCAATATACCGTGCAACGGCGTCAAGCACCAGTGTATTTGCTGGTTGTCCGGATGAAATAGCGGCACGAATCTGGGTGGCGCTGACCGGCATCGCAGGCATTTTCAGGTGTAAAAACCGCTCTGGAAACATTTTTTCTGCAACAAATGCGGCATTAGCCCTTGTTGAATCTGTACGATCAGCTACACATATTGTAGCAATTTGTAGAATCTCCTGCCAGGCACGCCAAGTGGTCAATGCTGCCGCCTGATCTGCACCCATGATCAGGAACAGGTCTGCCGCAGGCTCCTTATCAGCAATTGCACGCAATGTATCAACGGTGTAGCTCGGGCCACTGCGATGCATTTCCTGCGCATCGACCACCACATTGGGCCACTTGGCAAACGCCAATTCGGTCATGGCCAAGCGATGCGCAGCAGCGGTCAGATCCCGTGGCTTATGCCAGGCTTGACCCGTGGGAACCACATACAAACAGTCCAGCGCCAGTGCATCCATCGCGGTTTTGAGCAGTGCTCCATGCGCCAGATGGGGCGGATCAAACGCACCGCCAAAAATCCCGATACGCCTGCGCATGGGGTTCTGCGGTGTCAGAGCCAATCCTGGCGCACCAAAAATTTGCTGTACAGCTCCGCCTCGGGTGTGCCGGCCAGTGGTACTTGTTGATAAGCCCAACTCACCAACGGTGGCATGGACAGCAAAATCGACTCGGTGCGGCCCCCCGACTGCAGCCCAAAGTGCGTGCCCCGGTCCCATACCAGATTGAATTCCACATACCGTCCCCGACGGTAGAGCTGAAAAGCGCGTTCACGCTCACCGTAAGCGATGTCTTTGCGTCGCAGAACGATGGGCAAATAGGCACTCAAAAACGCATTGCCAACCGACTGCATCATGGCCAGGCTTTGCTCCGCACCCAGCTCGGAAAAATCATCAAAAAACACCCCACCCACGCCACGCTGCTCGTTGCGGTGCTTCAAAAAGAAATACTCATCGCACCAGGTTTTGAAGCGTGGGTATTTATCGTCACCAAACGGCTGCAAGGCGCCTTTGCAAATTTGATGAAAATGCACCGCATCGTCTTCAAAACCATAGCACGGGGTCAGGTCCATGCCCCCGCCAAACCAGCTCACATGGTGGCCATCAGGTGCTTTGGCGGAAATCATGCGCACATTCATGTGCACCGTGGGCACATAGGGGTTGCGCGGGTGGAATACCAGCGAAACACCCATGGCCTCGAACGGTGCACCTGCCAGCTCGGGGCGGTGTTGTGTCGCCGAAGGTGGCAGCTTGGGGCCGCTGACATGCGAAAAACCGCAGCCCGCACGCTCAAATACCGGTCCACCTTCAAGAATCTGGGTGATGCCCTGGCCTTGCAAGGTTTCACCGGCTGGCTTTTCCCAGGCATCGGTCAAAAAGGCAGAGCCATCCAGCTCCGAGATGGCGGTGGTGATGCGAGCCTGCAAGCCCCGCAAATAGTCCCCCACCACCTGCACTGGCGTTGCACCGTCGCTCATGCGGACGTGCCCTTAACTGCGCGAAAACCAATGTCGGTGCGGTACTGCATGCCCTCAAACGTAATGCCTGCCGTCACCTCATAGGCGCGCTGCTGGGCTTGGCGCACGCTGTCAGCCAGCACCGTCACACACAACACCCGGCCACCGCTGGTCAGCAGCTCGCCGTCTTTCAAAGTGGTGCCCGCATGGAACACGCAGGCATCTTCCGTTTCTTTCGGAATGCCGGCAATGGCATCCCCTTTGCGTGGGTTAGCCGGGTATCCATGTGCAGCCAGCACCACGCCCAAGGCGGTGCGACGGTCCCACTGCAATTCAACTTGATCGAGCTTGCCATGGGGACCAGGCTCGGTGGCGGCCAGCATCACTTCCACCAGATCAGTCTTCAGTCGCATCATGATCGGCTGGGTTTCAGGGTCGCCCATGCGGCAGTTGAACTCAAGCGTTTTGGGTTTGCCCTGCGCGTCGATCATCAAGCCGGCGTACAGAAAACCCGAGAACGGGATGCCATCTTTTTCCATGCCACGCACGGTGGGGAGGATGATGTCGCGCATGGCACGGGCGTGCACATCGGGCGTGACCACCGGGGCGGGCGAATACGCGCCCATGCCACCGGTGTTGGGGCCGAGGTCGCCCGTTTGCAAACGCTTGTGGTCTTGGCTGGTGGCCAGGGGCAAGACGTTTTTGCCATCCACCATGACGATGAAGCTGGCCTCTTCGCCCTGCAGAAACTCTTCAATCACCACGCGTGCGCCGCCTTCGTTGTGGCTCACACCCAAAGTGTTGTCCACCAGCATGAAGTCGATGACCTCATGCGCTTCGGCGACGGTCATGGCCACGACCACGCCTTTGCCAGCCGCCAAGCCATCGGCTTTGACCACAATCGGCGCGCCTTTTTGATCCACATAGGCGTGTGCTGCCACCGGATCTGAAAAGGTTTCATATTCAGCGGTAGGAATACCGTGGCGCTTCATAAACGCTTTGGAAAACGCCTTGGAGCTCTCCAGCTGGGCAGCGGCCTGCGTCGGCCCAAAAATCCGAAGGCCACGTTTGCGGAACTCATCCACCACGCCAGCGGCCAACGGAACTTCAGGTCCCACCACGGTGAGCGCGATTTTTTGCGCAATCGCCCATTCCGACAATTCATGAACGTCGGAGATGTTGACGTTTTCAAAACGAACGTCCGCCGCCGTGCCGCCATTGCCCGGAGCGACATAGATTTTGTGGGTTTTGGGCGATTGCGACAACTTCCATGCCAATGCATGTTCACGGCCACCACCACCAATCACAAGAATTTTCATAATGCGTCGGTATCGATTTCTGCGTTGTGATAAATGTTTTGCACGTCGTCCAGGTCTTCCAGCGCGTCCAGCAGTTTTTGCATGCGGGTGGCCTCGTCACCGGTCATTTCGATCGGATTTTCGGCTCGCATGGTGACCTGGGCATCGTCAGGGGTCATGCCCGCCGCTTCCAGGGCATTTTTGACGGTTTCAAAGTCAGCCACCGGAGTGATCACCTCGATCGCGCCATCGTCATCGGTCACCACGTCTTCGGCACCGGACTCCAGCGCCACTTCCATGACCTTGTCTTCGTTTTGGCCGGGCGCAAAAATGATTTGGCCGCAATGCTTGAACTGAAACGCCACCGAACCTTCCGTGCCCATGTTGCCGCCAAACTTGGAGAACGCATGGCGCACTTCAGCCACCGTACGCACCTTGTTGTCGGTCATGGTGTCCACAATGATGGCGGCACCACCAATGCCGTAGCCTTCGTAGCGAATTTCTTCGTAGCTGATGCCATCGAGCGTACCGGTGGCCTTCTCGATGTTGTACTTGATGCGGTCGGCCGGCATGTTGGCAGCTTTGGCCCGGTCAATGGCCAGACGCAGACGCGGGTTGGTGGACAAGTCACCGCCACCGGCACGTGCAGCCACCGTGATTTCACGAATGATGCGCGTCCAAATCTTGCCCCGCTTTTCGTCCTGACGGCCCTTGCGGTGCTGAATATTGGCCCATTTACTGTGTCCTGCCACGGGAAATCCTTTAAAAATTCGTTACGCTGTTGTTTGAATTGTACTTTTGGAGCCCCCCATGCTGGATGTGGCTGGCAAGCTGGGCGACATTTTGGCAATCAACGTTGAGCCTGCAAGCCTGTGGCAACACCAGTTGGCGTGACAATCAGCCCATTCAGATTGATACAGAAAGCATTTCCATGACCACCTCCAACGACCCCATGGTCCACGTCATCAACCACCCGCTGGTGCAACACAAACTCACGCTGATGCGCCGCAAGGATGCCAGCACCACCAGTTTTCGCACCCTGCTGAACGAATTGGCCATGCTGATGGCCTACGAAGTGACGCGCGACATGCCCACCCAAGAGGTGCAAATTGAAACCCCGCTGGAAACCATGACCGCCACCATGATCGACGGCAAGAAACTGGCGCTGGCTTCGATCCTGCGCGCGGGCACGGGGCTGCTGGACGGTTTCCTGGCTGTGGTGCCTGGCGCGCGTGTTGGCCACGTCGGCCTGTACCGCGACCCGACCACGCTGCAGGCGGTGGAGTATTACTTCAAGATGCCTAAAGACATGCCCGAGCGCGACGTGATCGTGGTGGACCCGATGCTGGCCACCGGCCACTCGGCCATTGCCGCCATCACCCGCATCAAGGCGCTGAAACCTCGGTCGATCAAATTTGTCTGCTTGCTGACCTGCCCCGAAGGCGTCAAAGCCCTGCGCGAAGCCCACCCGGACGTGCAAATCTTCACCGCTGCCATCGACCGCCAGCTCAACAGCCACGGCTACATCCTGCCGGGCCTGGGCGATGCCGGTGACCGGATTTTTGGTACCCAGTGAGTTGTAAGCTTTTTACGCATCCAGCCCCCATATGACATGTGCATACAGCTATAAATAAAATAGCATTCTTCCTTCTGGTGACGTACACAAGGGTGTCACCTGATCCGAAGTAAACCATGAACCTTGTGCCCCTTGACTACCAACACGTGGCGTTCCAAGTCTGGAAAGCCATGTGGCTGGACTACGTTGGCCCCCATGCCAGCACCATGCCGCCAGAGGTTCACCAACACACGTTTGACCGGGTCAAAAGCGCCACCCCAAGCCTGCACGGCTTTGTGGCCCTGACTGAGCGCCCGGTGGGCTTCGTCCACTACTACTTTCATCCCTCAAGCTACAGGTTGAACGATGCCTGCACCATCGAAGACTTGTACGTCGCGCCAGACGCAAGAGGTTTGGGTGTGGGCCGATGGTTGGTAGAAACCGTCGCCGCCCGCGCCAAAGCTGCAGGAGCCCCCGCACTGCACTGGCGCACCAGCCCCACCAACCACCAGGCTATCGCGCTGTATGACAAACTGGCTACGCAGACAGGTGTGCTTTCGTTTCGGATGTTACTTTGACTGAATCTTGTGTAACATTCTTGCTTACAGCCCCCGCATTACCTTAATAGAAAGCTATATTTTTAATAGCTGTTTTGGCGTTTCTATATTTGCTTTGATCTGTAGATAGAGAGACTGAACGGCAACGACTGTGGGTGGCAGAAGATGGGCTGGGGCAGTGGCCTCATGCTGTCAAATGCCCAGAAATCGGCCGCCACCCCAACCCATCCTCTGCTGCGAGCAACTTTGGGACTCCGACAAACTGACAGACAATTTGCAGGCACCGAATCACTGGCTAAACTGCCGATTTGCCGCGTAACCAGTCGGTCGCCGCCGTCAGCTTCCAAGTGGTCTAGTGCAGCCCCAGTTCGAAGCCATAAATGGCATACTTCAATTCGTTTTTGTGGTGTTACCCAAAAGGAGGATCTCCTATGGCTGAACAGCAACCCATATTTGACGCTGCGAAGTACAAAAATGCGCAGCGAGAGCAATGGAACAAGGATGGTGCCGCGTGGCGGCGCTGGACTCCTACTCTTGACCTTTGGTACGGAGAGGTTACCCGCCACATGCTTACCGCGGCCCGGATTCAGCCAGGTCAGCGCATTCTGGATGTCGCGGCCGGGGCAGGAGAACCGGCGGTAAGCGCCGCCGAACGTGTTGGCCCAAGCGGCTACGTGTTGGCCACCGACATCTCGGAGGGGATCGTCGAGCTGGCACTTCAGGTCGCTCGTGAACGTGGTCTCAAACAGATGGAGGCCCGTGCCATGGACGGAGAGAACCTCGATCTCCCTGATGCTTCCTTTGATGCGGTGTTGTGTCGGCTTGGTCTGATGTACATGCCGCAACCGGTGTCAGCACTACGTGAGTGGCGCCGTGCGCTGAAGCCGGGTGGTTGGGTCGCCGTCGCTGTCTTTTCCATGCCAGAACAAAACGGTTGGGGTGCTTTGCCAGCCTCCATCATCCGCCAGCGGGCGCAACTCCCGCCTCCCGTGCCGGGCCAGCCCGGCCCGTTCAGCCTTGGAGATGTCGGTGTACTTGAGGAAGTTTTCCGTCAAGCTGGATTCACCAACCCCCAAGTTCACACTGTGCCGGTGCCTCATAGGGCGGCTAGTGCTGCAGACTACGTGAGGGTCGCCCGAGAGGCCTTCGGTGGATTTAATGCCATGATGGCAAATCTGTCTCTTCAGGAACGCGAGTCAGTTTGGAACGAAGTGGAGAACTCGATGCGCAGTTTCGAGTCGCCAGCTGGGTTTGAAGTGCCGGGTGAGTGCCTTGTAGGTGTAGCCACCAAGTGACCTTGCCCAACATGCGCACCACCAACTGCATTCAATCCGATTGGATTAAGGAATTGGCTGGTTGCTCGGAAGGCAGAAATGAGGCAATGGACTAAGCGAGTTGCTGTGAGCAGTTACAGCGCCCACTTTGGAGGAGGCAGATCGCAAACAGCGACACCCGTTAACAGCCAAAACGGCATTTCCCCCGCCCCGCCACCAGCCTGAATCCACACCATCACTCAATCCACCTGCGGCGCAATCATCTCCACGTAGTCGTACAGCGCGCCCAAAATAGCCTCGCCGCGTTCGTCGGCGGTCTCGGCCAGTTGGTCGAGTTCGGCAAAGAGTTGGTCAATGGTTTTGGCGCCGCCCTGGCCTTCAAACAGGCGTGCGGCGCGGTGCGCTTCCCATCGCTGCTGCTCCTGTTCATTGAGGCTTTGCGGAAAGTTGCGTGCCCGGTAGCGCCACAGCAACTCGCTCAGACGCGCATCGTCGAATCCGGGGCGGGCACTGGCCAGCTTGTCGGGTGTGCACTGGCGCAAATCGTTGAGCCTGCGGCGGTCGGCGTTGCCAACAAAACCGCCGTACAGGTCTTCGTCGGCATCCACTGGGCCAGCCGCTTCGCGTTTGAACACCTCGGTCCAGATGGCGCTCATGTCGGGCAGGTCACGCGCTTTGGCGGCGTGCTGCAGTTGCGCGGGCACATCCACGTTCCAGCGCTGCGCCATGGTCTCGTTCAGCACTTTGAGGTTGCTCATGACCATGGGCGATTTGTTCAGGTGCACGGACTTCACCGGCAAGCGGCTCACACCTTCGGGCAGTTCGCTTGACTTGGTGAACAGCCGCAAGCGGATTTGCGCCGCATTCAAACTGGCCAGTTCGCTGGGGTCATGGGCCAAATCCCAGGCCAGCAGCTCGTTTTTGTTGCCCGGGTGCATGGCCAGCGGCCACATCAGGGCCAGGCAACCGCGCTCGGGGGCAAACATGCCTGAGATGTGCCAAAACGGTTTGGCACTGGCCTGTGTGGCGGGCAGGCCCAGCTCGGCCAGCACGCGGTCTTTTTTGTGCAGACCAAAACAAAAGTCAAACAGCTTGGGCTGTGCGGTTTTGATAAGCCGTGCCAGGGCAATGGTGGCATGCACGTCGCTCAAGGCATCGTGGGCGGACTCGTGCACCAGGCCGTTGGCAGCGGTCAGGTCGGTGAGCTTGAAGCTGGGTTTGCCCTCGGCATTCACCGGCCACTGGATGCCCTCAGGGCGCAGGGCGTAGGCGGTGCGCACCACGTCCAGCAAATCCCAGCGGCCACAGTCGTTTTGCCACTCACGGGCGTAGGGGTCAATCAGGTTGCGCCAGAACATGAAGCGGGTGATCTCGTCGTCAAAGCGGATGGTGTTGTAGCCCACGCCCACGGTGCGCGGCCAGGCCATGGCTTGTTCGATCTGGGCGGCAAACTGGTGCTCGGGCAGGCCTTTTTCCAGACATTCCTGCGGGGTGATGCCGGTAATCAGGCAGGACTGCGGGTCGGGCAGAAAGTCGTTGGCGGGCTGGCAGTACAGCATGATCGGCTCACCAATCTCGTTCAGCTCGGCATCGGTGCGGATGGCGGCAAACTGCGCCGGGCGGGTGCTGCGGGTGTGGATGCCAAAGGTTTCGTAGTCGTGCCAGAGAAAGGTGTGGGTCATACGGGTTTCACTATTTTTTGCTATGCAATATGCAGCTGCTTGCGCTTATTACACGGGGGCTAGAGGCCAATTTTATTTGCGACGCGCAGAACGCACACCGGACAGCTCCAGCACCATCGCCAACACCTTGTGCAGGCGGCTGGAGTCCGACACCTCTACGGTGAAGGTCATCCAGGCGATGTCCTTGATCGACTGGGTCTGCACACCGGTGACGTTCATTTTTTCTTTGGTGAACACTTCAGAAATGTCGCGCAGCAGGCCCTGGCGGTCTTGCGCGATGATGGCCACATCCACCGGGTAGACCGAGCTGTTGGCCGCCTGCCCCAGGCCCCACTCCACCTCAATCAGGCGTTCACCGTTTTTGGCCACCATCTCTGCCAGATTCGAGCAATCCTTGCGGTGCACGCTGACCCCTTTGCCACGGGTGACAAAGCCGACGATGGCATCCGGCGGCGCTGGCTTGCAGCACTTGGCCATTTGCGTCATGAGCGAATCCACCCCCACCACCAGCAGACCGCCCTTGGCCGGGTTGTCACCGCTGCGGGACTTGCGCAGCAACGGCGCGTCGGCATCAAACTGGGGCGCCTCGTTGGGACGCAGCAGCAATTCAATCTGGCGCAGTGAGAAGGTGTCTTTGCCCACGTCTTCAAACAGGGCGTTGGCATTGTCAAAGCCCAGTTGCGTGGCGAGGTCGTCAAGCTTGACCGCCGTTTTGCCTTCGCGCTGCAGCAGTTTTTCAACCACGTCGCGGCCCTTGGCAATGGTTTCAGACAGCGCCAGGGCATTGAACCAGGCGCGCACCTTGGTTTTGGCGCGGTGGCTCACCAGATAACCCAACTCGGCATTGAGCCAGTCGCGGGACGGCCCACCTTCTTTAGCGGCGTTGATTTCCACCGTCTGGCCATTTTTCAAAGGCGTATTCAACGGCACCATGGCCCCGTCCACACGGGCACCCCGGCAGCGGTGGCCCAGGTCGGTGTGCAAGGTGTATGCAAAATCAATTGCGGTCGATCCTTGGGGCAGCTCGACGATGGAGGCCTCCGGGGTCAGCACGTAGATACGGTCTTCCAGCAGGGTCTGTGTGTGACCACCCGACAGGTCACGCTCCCACGCCAGCAGTTGGCGCAGTACGGCAATTTTTGCGTCATAGGCACCGGAGGCCGATACCCCCGTATACCCCTTGGCACCGGCTTCTTTGTACGCCCAGTGCGCGGCCACACCGTTTTCGGCATGGTCGTGCATGGCTTGGGTGCGGATCTGGATTTCGGTGGGCTGGCCCGCCGCATCCCGCACCACCGTGTGCAAGGACTGGTAGCCGTTGACTTTGGGTTTGGCGATGTAATCGTCAAACTCCTCCGGTATGGCCGCAAAGTGGTTGTGCACCCAGCTCAAAGCACCATAACAGTCGGGCACCGTGGCCACCGTGATGCGCATGGCACGCACGTCGTACACATGGTCAAAAGGCAAGGACTTGCCGCGCATTTTTTTGACAATGCTGTAGATGTGTTTGGGGCGACCGGACACTTTAGCGTGGATGCTATTGGCGTTGAGGTCTTGCTCAAGCTGGGCCCGCATGTGCTCGACATAGGCCTCGCGTTCAACCCGCTTCTCGTCGAGCAATTTGGCGACTTGCTTGTAGGTGTCAGGCTCCAAGAAGCGGAAGGCCAGGTCTTCCATTTCCCATTTCAGTTCCCAAATGCCCAAACGGTTGGCCAGCGGTGCAAACACCTGCAATGCCTCTGCAGCCAAGCCGGCAGGAACCTGGGCCTTGGTAGCTGCAAAAAAACGCAGGGTTTGCAAACGCGATGCCAGGCGCAGCATCACCACACGCAAATCGCGCGAAAAAGCCAGCAGCATCTTGCGAACGTTCTCGGTTTGTATCGCTGCGGTTTGTGCCAATTGACCTGTTGGAGCATCACTTGCAGAGCGTACTTGACGCGCTTGACGCTGCACCCGCACTAATTTGGTGGTCTCCATGGCCAGGGCCGCAAAGTTGTCCCCAAAAGCTTTGGCAATGACTTCCTGCGGCTTGTTCAGATGGTCGCAGGCGTAGACCAGGTAACTGGCGGCCTGCATGGCCTCAGAGCCACCGATGCCTTTGAGAATGTCAGCGACCGCGTCGGCATGGGCCAGGATGTTTTCACCGGTATCGAGCGTTTCACTGGCCAGCAGCGGCTCAGCAAAGGCACGTGCCCGACTCAGCGCGTGGTTCTGTTCTGGCAAGCTCTGAGCCGTGGCGGCCACCACAGGCAAGGCAGCCCTGTCAGATGCTGGCCCCGCAGGGTTGCCGATGTGAAGACTTTTCATCAGTTGGGTTGGATTACAAGGCGGGAAAAACGCGCGAAAAACGCGATGTGATGACTGGAGAATGTACCACTTTGCCCCCGGTAGGGCCCCAACCCAAACGGTCTTTAAAGCAAGCCCATGCGCTTGGCCTGTTCGTTCAATTCAGCGCGAAAATGGGGGTGTGCAATGCCAATGAGCTCGCGGGCGCGCTGCCTGGCGGATTTGCCACGCAACTGTGCGACACCAAATTCGGTAACCACATAGTTGATGTCGTTCTTGCTGGTGCTGACATGGGTGCCAGGTGACAACACCGGCACGATCCGGGAAATGGTGTCGTCCTTGGCGGTGGACGGCAACACGATGAACGCCTTGCCACCATTGGAGCGGTTCGCCGCGCGCACAAAGTCGGCCTGTCCACCGGTACCAGAATACGGCAAATACCCCAGACTTTCGGAGCCGCATTGCCCCAACAAGTCAATTTGCAAGGTGGCATTGATGGCCACCAGCTTGTCGTTCTGGCCCGCCAATCCTGGATCATTGGTGTAATCCACAGGGTGCATCTCCAGCGCCGGGTTGCGGTCCATGAATTTATAGAGCTTGGACGAGCCCAGCGCAAAGGTGGCGACCATCTTGCCCGGCAGGTAATTCTTGCGTCGGTTGGTCACCGCCCCACTCTCAAGCAGGGTGAGGATGCCGTCGCCGATCATTTCGGTATGAATACCCAGATCGTGTTTGTCGGTGAGTTGCATCACCACCGCATCAGGAATGCCCCCATAGCCAATTTGCAGTGTGGAACCGTCTTCGATCTGATCGGCCACGTATTTGCCAATGGCCTCCTGCACCGGCCCAATTTTTGGCAAACCCACTTCCAGCACAGGTTCGTTACTTTCCACCAGCGCGGCCACTTGCGAGATGTGAACATGGCAATTGCCAAACGCGAACGGCACGTTCGGATTGACTTCAAGGATCACTGCTCGCGCTTTGGCCACCGCCGCCATGGTGTAGTCCGCGCCCAAACTGAGCGAAAAGTAGCCGTGCGCGTCCATGGGCGAGGCCATGCTCATGACCACATCGGCCGGCATTTGGCCACGCCCGATCAGGCTGGGAATCTCCGAGAAATAGTTGGGGATGAAGTCGATCCAGCCAGCCTGTCCACCGGCCCGCGTGGCCGCACCGTAGAACAGCGCCACAGGGCGGATGTGGTCTACCGTTTCGGGATCGATGTAAGCAAATTTCCGAATGGCCAGAATCTGGGCGACCTTCACATCGTGAAGGCGCTGGCGTTGCTCAGACAAGGCGGTCAGCAAGGTGGGGGGCTCGCCCACACCGGTGGGAACGATGATGAAATCGCCGTCTTTGACGAGACCTGCGGCATCAACCGCTGACATTTTTTTCTTGGCGTAATCCTGCTGAACTGACATACGGGTTTTCCCTTAAAAAGAACGACTGTACGCAATGAATCCGGCAGATTTCTGACAATGCCTGTTACTTCTCGTTCCACATCTGATCGATGTTGACGCACAAACGCTATATTATTTATAGCTTTATACGCTTATTAATCGGGGGCTAGAGCCATATTTATTCAAATACCTCAAGACACCATTGCCAGCACAAGCACCGCTGGCCAGACACGCCGTCAGCAAGTAACCGCCTGTCGGCGCTTCCCAATCCAGCATTTCACCGGCACAAAACAGGCCTGGCTTGTTCTCAAGCATGAGCCCATCGGTCATGCCCTCAAACAACACACCGCCCGCAGTGCTAATGGCTTCATCAAGGGGTCGAACGGCCGTCAGTGTGATCGGCAGCGCCTTGATGGCCTGTGCCAATTGCAGTGGATCTTGCATTTGATCCTTGGTCAACAGCTCATACAGCAGCGCGGCTTTGATGCCATCCAGATGCAAACGACTTTTCAGGTGACTTGAAAGCGAGCGCGAACCACGCGGGTGTTGCACTTCATTTATCACGCGTTCCAACGACATGTCTGGTAACAGATCCAGGTCAAAGCTGGCCTTTCCCTGGCTCTGAATTTCATCACGCAACAAGCTTGAAGCCGCATAAATCAGACTGCCCTCCACACCCGTTGCGGTGGCCACAAATTCCCCCTTGCGGACAAACCGCATGCCCGACGAGGTGGTGACAGAAATGGCCACGGACTTGAGCGGCAGCCCCGCAAATCGACTGGAAAAGTGCTCGCTCCAGCCATTTTTCACGTCAAAGCCACAGTTGGAGGGCAGCAAGGGCGCAACGGCCACACCCCGTGCCTGCAACAACGGCACCCACGCCCCGGTGGACCCCAGACGAGCCCAACTGCCTCCGCCCAAGGCCAGCACCACCGCATCTGCGTGCTGCTGAACCGGCCCCTTGGGGGTTTCAAACTCCAGTGCCAACGGTGTGGCAGATGGACCTGACTCAGGGGACATTTCGCCCGATGGATGCCAGCCGGTCCACCTGTGTCGCATGAAAAACTCAACGGGTGATCCCTTTTCAGGATGGCGCAAACGTGTCAGCCAGGCACGTAGCAGAGGTGCCGCCTTCATGTCCGTCGGGAACACCCGCCCGGAACTTCCGACAAACGTTTCAATGCCCAACGATGCAGCCCAGGTGCGCACACTGCTGGCATCGAAAGTTTTGAACAGCGCTTCAATTTGCGCGCGCCTCTGTCCGTAGCGCGAGGCAAACAGGTCAGCCGGTTCAGAGTGGGTCAAATTCAGCCCCCCCTTGCCTGCCAGCAAAAATTTGCGCCCGATGCTGGGCATGGCATCAAACAGCTGCACCACCACCCCGGCGCTGGAGATCACCTCGGCCGCCATCAAGCCAGCCGGTCCAGCACCAATCACAATCACTTTACTCATAACCAAAACTTTCAATATCTAAAAAATGTGCATGCCGCAGTCGAAAGGCCATATCCAAATGGTCCGAACAGGTTTCTGTCACAATTTCCCAACTTGATCTTTTTCATACCTTTTACCTTGAGGACAAACCATGGCCAGCGAACTTATCAAACATGTCTCCGATGCTTCTTTCGAAGGCGACGTACTTCAAGCTCAGTTGCCCGTGTTGGTGGACTACTGGGCTGAATGGTGCGGCCCCTGCAAAATGATTGCGCCTATTCTGGACGAAGTATCGACGGCTTATGAAGGCAAATTGCAGATCGCCAAAATGAATGTGGACGAAAACCGCGACGTTCCTGCCAAGTTTGGCATTCGCGGCATCCCGACCCTGATGATCTTCAAAGGCGGCCAGCTTGCTGCCACCAAAGTTGGCGCCATGAGCAAGTCGCAACTCATCGCATTCATCGACCAACAACTGGCCTGATGATCAATTGCTGGCACTACCTGCCAGCCGCGCCCTGGGCCTTCTGCCTGGGGCTTTTTTTCCTGTCATAATTCACCCCACTCGCTGACCCCCAACCAGGGTTGGCCAGAGTCCCAGGCGCAACGCCACTGCGACTTGAACCCATACAAGTCCAGCACGCCAAACCAATTCCCGGCAGATTTCCAATATTCACCGAGTCATTCCATGCATTTAAACGAACTCAAGGCACTGCACGTGTCAGAAGTCCTCAAGCAAGCTGAAGATCTTGAGATTGAAAACACGGGCCGCATGCGCAAACAGGAGCTGATGTTTGCCATCATCAAAAAGCGTGCCCGTGCCGGTGAGCAGATTTTTGCGGATGGTGTGCTGGAAATTTTGCCCGATGGTTTTGGCTTTTTGCGCAGCCCCGACACCAGCTACACCGCTTCAACAGACGACATCTACATCAGCCCCAGCCAGGTGCGCCGCTTCAACCTGCACACCGGCGACATGATCGAAGGTGAAGTGCGTACCCCCAAGGATGGGGAACGCTACTTTGCGCTGAACAAGCTCGAAAAAGTCAACGGTGGTGGTCCGGAAGAAAACAAGCACAAGGTCATGTTCGAGAACTTGACCCCGCTGTTTCCAAAAGAACAGATGCGTCTGGAACGCGAAGGCGTCAAGAGCGAAGAGAACATCACCGGCCGCATCATCGACATCATCGCCCCAATTGGCAAAGGTCAACGTGCCCTGTTGGTAGCGCCACCCAAGAGCGGCAAAACGGTGATGATGCAACACATCGCCCATGCCATCTCGGCCAACTACCCGGACAGCTACATGATGGTGCTGCTGGTAGACGAGCGCCCCGAAGAAGTGACCGAAATGCAGCGCACCGTCAAAGGTGAAGTGATTGCATCGACGTTTGACGAGCCCGCCGCCCGCCACGTGCACGTGGCCGAAATGGTGATCGAACGTGCCAAGCGCCTGGTCGAGTTGAAAAAAGACGTGGTGATCCTGCTCGACTCCATCACCCGCCTGGCACGTGCCTACAACAACGTGGTGCCATCCTCAGGCAAAGTGCTCACCGGTGGTGTTGACTCCAACGCCCTGCAACGTCCAAAACGCTTTTTAGGCGCAGCGCGTAACGTAGAAGAAGGTGGTTCCCTCACCATCATCGCTACCGCATTGGTCGACACAGGCAGTCGCATGGACGAAGTGATTTTTGAAGAATTCAAGGGCACCGGCAACTCGGAAATCCATTTGGATCGTCGCTTGTACGAAAAACGTGTGTTCCCGTCGATTCAACTCAACCGCAGCGGTACGCGACGCGAAGAGCTGTTGTTGGCACCCGATATCCTGCAAAAGACCCGCATCCTGCGTCAGTTCCTGTACAACATGGATGAGATCGAATCCATGGAAATGGTGCTCAAGCAAATGAAGGCCACCAAGACCAACAGTGAGTTCTTTGATCTGATGCGCCGGGGCGGCTGATATCCGACTCAATGACTCGTATTGAGAATGCCCTCAATTGAGTCCTGCCATTGACCTCGTTGAAGCGGTTTACAACAGGTCAAGGCATCCCCAGGAAAAAGTAAAAATTGGTTGTACCACCGCCTGCGCGGCCTAACCCCAAGTAAACCGGGCCTAAAGGTGTCTCACCACCAAGGTAGAGGGTGGTCGAATTGAGCCACCCTGTGCGTTTTGTTTCAGTGTACGGATCTCCAACTTTGGCAGTTTCCAGCGCCATGCCCAGCCGCATGTCCCCGCGCAACCCCAAGGGGGCCGTTCCCAAAATTTTCTCAGCGCGCACCTGTGCAAAGCGAATGCCATCTCCGACCAATTGTCCCCGCGCATAACCGGCCATGTTGAGAAAACCACCCAGCGTGCCTGCATCTTCATACGGTAACCGTCCGGAAATCGCGCCTTGATAAGCCACTTTTCCAGCCAAAACCACACTTTGTATTTCAAAGGCGGCCTTGACTTCAGCGTCAAGTCGTGCGTACCCACCGTTTGACGCCTCGAAATAGGCCAAATGTGTTGCCCAACCTTTGGTGGGCCAAAATAGCCGATCCTGTTGATCAAAGTCAAGTACCGCTTGCCAGCCACCCGTTCGTTTGACCGGAAACTCAGCAAGCAACGGCAAACCGGCATCGAGTGAGGCCTCGGTCAGCGTTTCACGCCACTGAAAGTGAACTTGACCCAACAGTCCTACATTCACACCCACACCCAAAGTCGCAAAAGTCTGGCTGCTTTTGTAAACAGCCAACCTTGCATCGTCCTGATAAATGCTCTTTAACTCACTGACGCGGCCTACCGTTGCATCTGCAAAAAGAAGCTGATCGGCCTGTAACGGCTGGTACCACTCGATCCGTGCCAATGATCGTCGCCCAAGTTCAGCACCGCCAATCACCTCGCCACCCAAGTTGTTCAACCATGTCTTGTGATACGCCACACGCAACGCATAGGATGAATCCTGACTGAAATTGGTGTCCAAATTGACAGATCGG
>CAIOAQ010000480.1 GCA_903856025.1 uncultured beta proteobacterium | reverse complement strand
GATGAGGCCGCGCAAAAAAATGACTGGGAGTTCGAGATTCCCTGGGTGCTGGGCCTGATTGGTACGCGCTCTGTCAGCAAGCAGATCCCCGGCATCCGCGAGATCAAGGCGAAGAATCGCGAGCGCATCCTGCGCGGCAAAATCGCCGTGAATGCGCTTGAAACGCTGCGCGCCACGCGTGACGATGCACAGGCCAGACAAGTATTTGCGCAGTACAAGGCCGACCTTGGCTTTGGCCTGCTGCTCAAGAAGTACGTCAGCGACGTGAATCAGGCGACCCCCGAGATGATTGAGCGCGCGGTGAACGACACCGTGCCACGGGTGACCCCGATGTTCTGGAGTTTTCGCATCATGGTGGGACTGAGTTTTGCGATGCTGGCACTGTTCGGTTTGACATTCTGGAGCACGGTCAAGACCCCCAACATGCAACAGCCCTGGCTGCTTCGGTGGTCGTTATGGATGCTGCCCGCACCCTGGATGGCCTGTGAGCTGGGCTGGTTTATCGCCGAGTACGGCCGCCAGCCGTGGACCATTTACGGCGTGCTGCCGACGCACCTGAGCGTCTCCACGCAGAGTGTCAACAGTCTGTATGGTTCGCTGGCCAGCTTCATCGGTTTTTACACCGCGCTGCTGGTGGTGGAGATGTTCTTGATGATCAAGTTTGCACGCCTGGGCCCGGGCAGTCTGGGAACCGGCCGCTATCAGAACGAAGCGGTTCAGCACGCAACGCTGAGCGGAGGAGGACAAGATGTTTGACTACGCAACCCTGAAGGTCATCTGGTGGTTGCTCATCGGTGTGCTGCTGGTCGGATTTGCCGTCATGGACGGCCATGACATGGGCGTCGGCACGCTGCTGCCCTTTGTTGGGCGCAGCGACCTGGAACGCCGCGTGGTGATCAACACAGTGGGACCGCACTGGGAGGGCAACCAGGTCTGGTTCATCACCGGTGGTGGTGCCCTGTTCGCGGCCTGGCCACTGGTCTACGCGGCAGCGTTCAGCGGTTTTTACTGGGCCATGCTGGTGGTGCTGGGGGCGCTGTTCCTGCGTCCGGTCGGGTTTGACTACCGCAGCAAGATTCACAGCGCCCGCTGGCGCAGCACGTGGGACTGGGGCTTGTTTGTCGGCGGGGCGGTGCCGCCACTGATCTTCGGCGTGGCGTTTGGCAACCTGCTGCAAGGCGTTCCGTTTCAGTTGGATAACTACCTGGTTTCCACTTACAGCGGCAGCTTCTGGCAACTGCTGAACCCATTTGCCCTGCTGGCCGGTGTGGTCAGCAGCGCCATGATCACGATGCACGGCGGCGTTTACCTGGCGCACCGCACCGAAGGGCTGATTCAGGCACGTGCCGTTAAATCGGCTATTGCTGCGGCCGTCGTCATGGTGCTGGCTTTCATTGCCGCCGGCATCTGGCTGCGCTACATCGATGGCTACCGCATCATTTCCGTCATTGACCAGAACACGCTGTCTGACCCGATGCGCAAGACCGTGCTGCACGAAACAGGCGCCTGGATGGCCAATTACGGTCTTCAACCCTGGCTGTGGCTGCTGCCTGCGCTGGGTGTGCTGGGCCCGTTGTTGGCGGTCGTGCTGCTGCGCGCGCGCCAGACGCTTGGCGCTTTTGTTTGCTCGGCGCTCGCGTTGCTGGGCGTGATCACTACCGCTGGTGCCGCCATGTTCCCCTTCATCATGCCTTCGAGCACCATGCCGTCGGCCAGTCTGACCGTCTGGGACAGTGCGTCAAGCCGACTGACGCTCTCCATCATGCTAGGGGTCACGCTGATTTTCATGCCATTGATCGTGCTCTACACCGCCTGGGCCTACCGGGTCATGCGCGGCAAAGTCACGATGGCTTACGTGAAAGAAAACGAGCATGGCGCTTACTGATCACCACGGCATCGACGGCCAGCCCTGAACGCTACAAAAAGGAATTCACATGTGGTACTTTTCCTGGATCCTGGGCGTTGGCTTTGCCGTGTTGCTGGCCATTCTGAATGCCATGTGGGGCGAATACGAGGAGGCGTGCAAGGACGTCGCGAGAGAGAGGGATGGTCGCCGTCCATAGGCCGCTTCAACCCAAGCAAATGTCGCCGCTGAGCACACAGCGCACACCGCACATCACCTGGCGTGTTTCATTACCCTGAATTTCTGCACACGGCACCCATCTCTCCTGGTCGTCAGCTTGGATACAGCAAAAAGCATGAAAATAAAGTGAATTAGAAGGCAGTTGCTTTTTCTCGAATAAACCCGTCGCTCAGGAAAACCCCATGGCAACAGAATCCGAAGTTCACCCACACGCTTTTGTTGTCGAATGGCGTGAAGGTTTCAAGATCAACATACCGCAAGTTGATCAGGAGCACAAACACCTGTTTGCACTGGTCAAAGCGCTAAATTTGGAGACGGTCGATCAGACCCTGGAAGAGTTGCTTGACTATGTGGTCACTCACTTTTCGAACGAACAGGCTTTGATGGAGAAGCATGGCTACCCTGCATTTGAGGCGCACTTGCAGTTGCATGAGACTTTTGGCACGCAAGTGGCTGATTTTTTGTCCAGCGGCGAGCCGTGGTCCGAAGAAAGAATCCAGAACCTGCGCCGGTTTCTGAACAAGTGGCTCATAGGGCACATCATGACCCATGACTTGCGTTTCGGGAAGTGGCTCGAAAGCCAGCGAACGGTGGTGGCACCCGTCAAGAGTGCTGCGCCCATCGAGAAAAAAGGATTTTTTGCACGGCTTTTCGGACGCCGCTGAAACGCTTGAGCGGGTTGACACGCTGCGCCGTGCCTTACGCAAACAGGCCATGCAGGTACCAGCAGGGTTCTGACGAATTTAAAGGAGTACTGGCTCCCGGCAGGCGGTCACGGTAAATCCACAGCAGGCCTGACTGCAGGCTGCGCGCCACATAGTAGTCGCGCAACGCCATTTGATCGCCATCCCACCAGCCCGATTCCAGTCGCTGCGGACCCGCCAGCAGCGTCAGTGGTCCCAGGTAATGCGGGTGGTGTTGTACCGTGGCCAACTTCAAAGGCGTGTCAAGCAGCCAGGTGGGCGCCTGTGCCTGGGCCCAGTTTGCATCCGTGTCCACCGCACTGAAGTTGGATTTGTTTATGTATTTTCCAGTTGTAGCCCTCGTGTTGTATGCGTATGCAGCTACTGATTGTGTAGCTGTTTCGTGCCACGTCTGCATGCACTCAGGCCGGTGGTCCAGATGGGGTTGAAGCTGCAACACGGCCTGGCTACCCAAGCGGGCGCTCAAGCGCTCCATGGTCTGGTGCAAGTTGTCGCCACCACGGATTTCATCGGGCAGCAGGCTGGCGCTCAGGCTGCGCAGGGGCGCAACTTCCACACTGCGCAGACGCAAGGTGTGGGCTGGTGCGGGTAGGGTGACATGGGCCAGATGTTCTCCTAACAAGCGTTGCAGGTGGTGGCAGTCTTGCGTCGCCTGTGCGGTGCGCAGCAACAGCGTGCCCTGGTGGGCTGTGTCACGGCGCTCGTCCATCAGCCAGATGAGCTCCAGCGCCAGCACCCCCTGGTGACGCAACTGCAGCCAGACTTTGAGTTGTGCCAGCAGTCGGTGTGCGGCAAACAGCAGCGCGATGGCGGTGTCGACCTGGGCGCTGAGTTCCAGCGACGCCTCAAACACATCGGGCAAGGTGAGCCAGGGGTAGATGTCGGGTCGTGCACCATAGGCTTGATCCAGTGCGTCCAGCAAGGCGGCACCAAAACGACGGCTCAGTCCGTCACGTGGCAAGGTGCGCAGTTGCCCCCAGGTCCGCACGCCGATGCGCTCCAGGGTGTCCACATGGGGCAGGGCCGCTGCCAGGGTGTGCAAAGGCAAATCATCTGCCGGCCAAACTGCGGCTGCTTGTTCTGGCCGGGAGGGCGCTATGGCGAGTTGTGAAATTGCTATTAAAGAGCTAGCACCTTGCGCATATTTAACGAGGGCTACAGGCTTGTTTGATTGAATAATGTCGGTGATCAAGGCGGGCAAGCCATGCCACAGCCGGGCGCTGCTCGACACTTCCAGCACGATGGCCTCACCCACACGAGCCACCTTGGGGGTGTAACGCAGCGCCCACCAGCCCAGCGCCGCGCTGGGGTCGGTGAGGGTGCCCGCCGTGCCGTGGGGCACCGGCTCAGGCAGCAAGGCGATCCAGTGCATGACCTGACCAAAGGGCGGGTAAAACCAGCGTCTGTGCCAGCGGAGGACCACGACGTTTGAGCAACTGGAGGTGCAGTGCGTTCGGGTTGGGTTCTGTGGCCGGTGCCTCCGCAACGATGTGCAGCACGCGGGCGGGTGGGTTCAACAAAAGGCGCAGTACCGCAGGCGAAGACTCGTGCTGCGCGCTGGCTGGTCGCATCACAAACAGCAATTTGGCATGGCTGCCCGCGGCCATGTGCAAGCGCCGCAGGTGCGTGGACTGCACCTGGGGCAACCAGGCCAGCACCGCTGCCACGTCGGCGCAGCGCAAGGCCTGTTCGGTGGCCCACAAGCGCTCAGATGCGCTTTGGGCCTTGATCCATAACAAACGTGACACATCCAGACCTTGTGCGGCCAGGGCGGGGCCGAACGGTGTGTGGGGTGGGGCAATCAGAGCCACCCAGGTGTTCGAAACCGATGGTTTTTTGGCCGCAGAGGTGGAACTTGACGTGGAGAACGCTTGTTGTGCCGCACATAAAGCGGGCAGCAACAAGCGCCACTCACCCTGGGCGCAGTGACTTTGCAGCACCTCGCACAAAGCTCCTACCGGCCAGCCGCCCCCTGGCAACTGGGCATCCAGCAACGCATGGCCACTGGCGACGACCTCACCTTCATGGCCAGCCAGACTGTCGGCATGCCAAACGGCATCGCCAAACTGGCATGCCTCGACAGCTTTTGATGGTGCGACCCAACCCATGGCATATTCATCCCGGTAAAAGTGTGATTAGACACCAAATACTGGATAAACATACAGCTATTATTTTGAATAAGCCGCAATAAGCATGGGTTGAAGGGGCAGTCGCACTGTCAAACCTGCAAAAACCGGGGCACCTCAGGTGCGCAAAACCCAAACCAGTGCCGCCAGCAACGCGACAGCCACCAGCACATATGGCCAAACCGATGACCGCTCGGCGTAGGGGTCCACCAGTGAGCGTTCCGCGTTGGCAGGCAATTGGGCCAACTGGGTCAGTGAGGTGCCAAACGGGATGTTGATGCGCGCGCGCGCATTGATGGCCCAGCCATTGGCATCCAGAATCGGGCCCAGGTTGCGGCTGCGCAGCTTGAACCAGGCCAGCAGCACGGCTGGACCCGAGATGATCAGCATCAGTCCCAGCAAGGCCAATGGGATTTGCCACCACAACAAGGCAAACAGACCACCCACCAAGGAAGCGGCTACCGTGCCAATGGCACCCACCGCCAAGCCAATGGCCGCAAAAATACCGGCAAATTTGCCCACGTCGAACGGGGGCGGTGGTGCCGCAGCGGGCTTGGCAGTGGCCCCAGTCGTTCCCTTTTTGGACACATCCAGCGCGGAAGCGGCCAATTTGTCATCGGTCTCTTTGGCTTTGCTGGCGGCCATTTTCTGGAACTGGGCCCCCAGCATGCGGGCCAGGCTTTTGTAGGGAGACCAAAACGCCTGGCGCAGGCTGATCGGATGCTCGATGATTTTGCTGATGGTGGCATTCCAGTCGCGGCCCTGGCGGTCATAAAACACGCCGTTGCGCCCTACCATCAACTGGTCTGAGTCGCCTGCGGTGAAGGCGGCTGCGATACTGAGTTTTTCTGCGCCGCGCGCGCATTCGCAATACACCAGACAAATGCGCGACAAACCGGCCAGCGCCGCGTGCTTGGCCGCGTCGTTGACGGCCACACACAACTCGCAGGAACGCCCGTCCAGGTACAGGGTGCCGACCTGAAACGTGGCTTTTCCCTGGCGCGTGTAGAAATCGCGGAACGATACAAAATTGTTGGCCAATGACTGCAGGTCACGCACATAACGGGCCAGTTTTTCAAGGTCACGTACGCCATCCCCTTCGGCCGCAGGGTCGGGCTTGGCGGCCAGCCAGGTCGCGTAGGGGGCGAGTTTGTCCTGAATGGTTTGCCAGTCTGCCGCACACAAGTTGGTTTTGTTACCCAGCAAAGGGCTCACCACGGTATC
>CAIOAQ010000479.1 GCA_903856025.1 uncultured beta proteobacterium | reverse complement strand
GAAATGAAGTACTCCAACACATTCAGACCTTCACGGAAGTTCGCAGTGATAGGTGTTTCAATGATGGACCCGTCAGGTTTGGCCATCAGACCCCGCATACCTGCAACCTGACGAATTTGCGCTGCCGAACCCCGTGCACCTGAGTCTGCCATCATGTAGATGGAGTTAAACGACTCTTGTGGCACCAGATTGCCATGGCGGTCCGTGACGGTTTCCTTCGAAAGTTGACCCATCATCACTTTGGACACTTCGTCGCCAGCTTTACCCCAGATGTCCACCACCTTGTTGTAGCGCTCGCCAGCAGTTACCAGACCAGAGGTGTACTGTTGGGCGATTTCCTTGACCTCTTTTTCGGCACGTTCGATGATGCCGGGTTTTTCGGTAGGCACCAACATGTCTTCAATCGAGATCGAAATGCCAGCACGCGTGGCGAGGCGGAAACCATATTGCAGCAACTTGTCCGCAAAAACCACCGTTTCTTTCAACCCGCACTTGCGGAAAGAGACGTTGATCAGTTTCGAAATTTCTTTCTTCTTCAAGGCCTTGTTGATATTTGCAAAAGGTAACCCTTTAGGCAAAATTTCAGAAAGCAATGCACGACCAGCTGTGGTTTCCCAAAGCTTGGTAGACGGCACCAATTCACCCGTTTCTTTGTCTTTTGTGTACTCGGTCAAACGAACGTGAATGCGGCTGTGCATTTCAACTTCACCCGCATCAAACGCCCGTTGCACTTCACCCACGTCGGAGAAAATCAACCCCTCACCCTTGCCATTAATACGGTCACGGGTGGTGTAGTACAAACCGAGCACAACGTCCTGAGACGGCACAATGGAAGGCTCGCCATTGGAGGGAAACAGCACGTTGTTGGATGCCAGCATCAACGTGCGGGCCTCCATTTGCGCTTCTACCGACAAGGGCACGTGCACAGCCATCTGGTCACCGTCAAAGTCGGCATTGAATGCCGCACAGACCAGTGGGTGCAATTGAATGGCTTTGCCTTCAATCAAAATGGGTTCAAACGCCTGAATCCCCAAACGATGCAAAGTAGGCGCACGGTTGAGCATGACAGGGTGCTCACGGATCACTTCTTCCAAAATATCCCACACCACGGGCGTGCCAGATTCCACTTCTTTCTTGGCCGCCTTGATGGTGGTCGCAATGCCCATCGCTTCCAGCCGTGCGAAGATGAAAGGTTTGAACAATTCCAGCGCCATCAACTTGGGCAAACCGCACTGGTGCAGTTTGAGCGTGGGTCCAACCACGATCACTGAACGACCAGAGTAGTCCACTCGCTTACCCAACAAGTTCTGGCGGAAACGACCGCCCTTGCCTTTGATCATGTCAGCCAAAGACTTGAGCGCACGCTTGTTGGCTCCAGTCATAGCCTTGCCGCGGCGACCGTTGTCCAGCAAGCTGTCGACTGCTTCCTGCAGCATGCGCTTTTCATTACGCGCAATGATTTCCGGTGCTTTGAGCTCCAACAAACGACGCAGACGGCTGTTGCGGTTGATAACACGACGGTACAAATCATTCAGGTCAGAGGTCGCAAAACGGCCCCCGTCCAGCGGCACCAAGGGACGCAGATCAGGCGGCAAGACCGGCAACACATCCAACACCATCCATTCAGGCTTGATGCCTGATTTTTTGAACGCCTCAAGCAGTTTGAGACGCTTGGTGTTCTTCTTGATCTTCAACTCAGAGCCGCTTGGATCATTGCGCAATTTTTCAATTTCGCTGTCAATGTCCAGATTTTGCAGCAATTCCTTGACGCCTTCTGCGCCCATTTTGGCCTGGAATTCGTCGCCATATTCCTTGAATTTCGCATCGAAATCGTCTTCAGACATGATGCTGTATTTTTTCAGCGGAGTCATGCCGGGGTCGGTCACCACGTAGGCTTCAAAGTACAACACGCGCTCAATGTCGCGCAAGGTCATGTCCAGTACCAAGCCCAAACGGCTGGGCAAGGACTTCAGGAACCAGATGTGCGCACAAGGCGCTGCCAAATCGATGTGTCCCATGCGCTCGCGGCGCACTTTGGTTTGCGTGACTTCAACACCGCATTTTTCACAAATGACACCACGGTGCTTTAACCGTTTGTACTTGCCGCACAAACATTCATAGTCTTTGATAGGGCCAAAAATCTTGGCGCAAAAAAGTCCATCGCGCTCAGGCTTAAAGGTCCGATAGTTGATCGTTTCAGGCTTTTTGACTTCGCCAAATGACCATGACCGAATTTTTTCAGGTGAGGCCATGCCAATCGTAATGGCATCAAAATGCTCGTCAGGCGTGAATTGCTTGAACAGGTCGAGTAATGATTTCATGTTAAATCCTTGTCTTCAAATCAGTTGAGGACAGAACAAATTTGCTTTGAAAATTTTGTTCTGTCCCGCAAAGTTTCACGATTAACCACGTTCCAACTCGATGTCCAAACCGAGCGAGCGAATTTCCTTAACCAACACGTTGAACGACTCCGGCATTCCGGCTTCGATCGAGTGTTCGCCCTTGACAATGCTCTCGTACACCTTTGTACGACCTTGCACGTCATCTGACTTGACCGTGAGCATTTCCTGCAACGTGTAGGAAGCACCGTAGGCTTCCAGAGCCCAAACTTCCATTTCACCAAAACGCTGGCCACCAAATTGCGCCTTACCACCCAGCGGCTGCTGGGTAACCAGGCTGTAGGGACCGGTGGATCGGGCGTGCATCTTGTCGTCCACCAGATGGTGAAGTTTCAGGTAATGCATGTAGCCAATGGTTACGGGGCGCTCAAAGCGGTCGCCAGTGCGACCGTCATACAGGTAAGCCTGCGTGCGTGTAGGAGTCAAGCCCTTGGCCGCAGCGATGTCATCTGGATATGCCAATTGGAGCATTGAGCGAATTTCGTCTTCAGAGGCACCGTCAAACACCGGGGTGGCAAACGGCATACCAGAGGCAAGATTTTGAGACATTTCCAGCAAATGCTCATCGCTGAGTTTTGACAGATCTTCCTTGCGACCAGTGGTGTTGTACACCTCGTCCAGGAAGGTTCGCAATTCCGCGACGCGGCTTTCGTGTTGCAGCATGTCGCCAATCCGTTGGCCGATGCCCTTGCCGGCCCACCCCAAGTGGACTTCAAGCACCTGACCCACGTTCATCCGAGAAGGGACGCCCAATGGATTCAGCACAATGTCACAAGGTGTGCCGTCAGCCATGTGAGGCATATCTTCCACCGGAACAATTTTGGAGACCACACCTTTATTACCGTGGCGGCCTGCCATCTTGTCACCTGGCTGCAAATGACGTTTCACAGCCACATACACCTTGACCATCTTCAGAACGCCAGCAGGAAGATCGTCCCCCTGCGTCAATTTTTTGCGCTTTTCTTCAAAGGCCAGATCAAACTTATGCCTTGTTTGTTCAAGCGAATTCTTGATACTTTCCATCTGAGCAGAGACTTCTTCATCTGCCGGACGAATGTCAAACCAATGGAATTTTTCAACCGACGCAAGGTAAGCCTTGTCAAGCTTGGTCCCCTTTGGCAACTTGTTAGGTCCCCCATTGGCAGCTTTGCCAACCAACAACTTCTCGATACGATCAAAAGCATCGGCTTCGACAATACGTAATTGATCATTCAAATCCAGGCGGAAACGCTTGAGTTCGTCATCAATGATCTGCTGTGCACGCCGATCGCGAACAATACCTTCACGGGTGAAGACTTGCACATCAATCACTGTGCCATGCGAGCCCTGATCAACGCGCAGCGACGTGTCCTTCACATCACTGGCTTTTTCGCCAAAGATAGCGCGCAGCAGTTTTTCCTCAGGCGTCAAAGTGGTTTCACCCTTTGGTGTCACCTTGCCAACCAGTGTATCGCCGGGTTGAACTTCAGCACCCACGTAGATGATGCCAGACTCGTCCAAACGGTTTAGTTGCTGTTCACTCAAATTGGGAATGTCGCGTGTGATTTCTTCAGCGCCCAACTTGGTGTCGCGTGCCATCACTACGAGTTCTTCGATATGAATGGAGGTGTAACGATCATCGGCAACCACGCGCTCACTGATCAAAATCGAGTCCTCAAAGTTGTACCCGTTCCACGTCATGAACCCGATCAACATGTTTTGACCCAACGCGAGTTCGCCCAGGTCGGTGGAGGCACCATCGGCAATCACATCACCCTTAGCCAACTTGTCACCCTTTTTAACCACTGGCCGCTGGTGAATGTTGGTGTTCTGGTTAGAGCGCTGATACTTGATCAGGTTATAAATGTCTACGCCGACTTCACCTGCTTGCGCTTCTGAATCGTTGACGCGAATCACCACACGTGTTGCATCCACGTAATCCACCACACCGCCACGTGTTGCCACGACCACTGTACCGGAGTCAACCGCAGCCACACGTTCAATGCCGGTACCTACCATCGGTTTTTCCGGACGTAACACCGGCACAGCTTGCCGAGACATGTTGGCGCCCATCAAGGCGCGATTGGCATCGTCGTGCTCCAAAAACGGCACCAGAGAAGCCGCTACCGACACGATCTGTGCAGGCGACACGTCCATGTACTGAATACGATCAGCGTTGACCATTACGGTTTCACCAGCTTCGCGGGCAGAAATCAGTTCACCAGTCAGTCGTCCATCTTTATCCAACGCTGCGTTGGCCTGGGCGATGACGTACTTGCCTTCCTCAATGGCCGACAAATAGTCGATATCCATTGTCACCTTGCCATCCACCACACGGCGATAAGGCGTTTCGATGAACCCATACTCGTTCAGACGTGCATACAGTGCCATTGAGTTGATCAAACCGATGTTGGGACCTTCAGGTGTCTCAATCGGGCATACACGACCGTAATGGGTCACATGCACGTCACGCACCTCAAAACCTGCACGCTCACGAGTCAAACCACCTGGGCCAAGGGCTGACACACGCCGTTTGTGAGTGATCTCGGACAGTGGATTGGTCTGATCCATGAACTGCGACAGCTGAGACGCACCAAAAAATTCCTTCAGCGCGGCAGAAATCGGTTTGCTGTTGATCAAATCGTGCGGCATTAACGGCTCTTGTTCGGCCTGCCCCAAACGCTCTTTAACGGCTTTTTCAATTCGCGCCAAACCCATGCGGTATTGGTTTTCAGCCAACTCACCTACACAACGCACGCGCCGATTACCTAAGTGGTCAATATCGTCCACCTGACCGTGACCATTGCGCAAATCAACCAGAACCTTGACAACTGCCAATATGTCTTCATTGGTAAGAACCATCGGGCCAGTGGATTCCGGACGTCCCATCTTGGCGTTGAACTTCATACGACCAACACGTGACAGATCGTAGGTGTCGGGGTTGTAGAACAAGCGCTGGAACAAAGCCTGAACAGCATCTTCCGTGGGCGGCTCGCCGGGGCGCATCATGCGGTAGATGGCCACACGCGCAGCAAACTCATCCACCGTCTCATCGGTGCGTAATGTTTGAGAAATGTAAGCGCCCTGATCCAGTTCGTTGGTGTAGATGCAAGCCAAATCCTGAATACCAGAGAGCCGTAACTTTTTCAACAAGGCGTCGGTCAGCTCTTCATTAGCTTTCACCAAAATTTCACCAGTTTCCGCGTCCACCACATTGCGCGCGACCACACGACCAATCAAAAAGTCTTCCGGCACGGAGATGTGTGTTGTCTCAGATTGTTCCAATTCACGGGTGTGGCGTGCGGTGACACGCTTTTCTTTGGCAACCACCACTTTGCCACTCTTGTCCGTGATGTCGAAACGAGCCACTTCCCCACGCAGACGTTCGGCCACAAATTCCATTTGTGCACCACTGTCCATCAAACGGAAATTGTCATTTACGAAGAAGTTCGCAAGAATGGACTCATTGTTCAAGCCAATCGCCTTCAGTAAAATCGTCACGGGCATTTTGCGGCGACGGTCAACACGGAAGTACAGAATATCCTTGGGATCAAATTCAAAATCAAGCCAAGACCCACGATATGGAATGATGCGCGCGGAAAACAAAAGCTTGCCCGAACTATGCGTCTTACCCTTGTCATGTTCAAAAAACACACCGGGTGAACGATGCAACTGGGAAACAATCACGCGCTCAGTACCATTAATGACGAAAGAACCCTTCTCGGTCATCAGAGGCACTTCGCCCATGTATACCTCTTGCTCTTTCACCTCTTTAACCACTTTGTTTTGAGTGGTGGATGATTCACGATCGTAAATGATCAACTGAACTTTGGCCCGCACCGCAGATGCGTATGTCAACCCGCGCGTTTGGCATTCACGGACATCAAACGCTGGTTTCGCCAGGTTGTAATCCAGGTACTTCATCTCAACGAAACCGTTGTGCGAAACGATCGGGAAAGCAGCATCAAATGCGGCCTGAAGCCCCTCATTTGTCCGCTTTTTCGGAGCGATCTCTGCTTGCAAAAACGCGGTGTACGCGTCCTTTTGCATTTGCAACAAATAGGGGATTTCAAGTACGCTATCGCGGGTACCAAAATTTTTACGAATCCGCTTGCGTTCAGTGTATGTGTAAGCCATGAGATCTCCGGGCAACTAGAAGACTTTGTGGGGTCCTGGGCGACTAAAAATCTTGGTGATTGGCCACTACCAATCATTGGCGGACGGCTGCACATTGCATGCAACCCGAACCAAGGCATCTTCTTCTGT
>CAIOAQ010000478.1 GCA_903856025.1 uncultured beta proteobacterium | reverse complement strand
GCTGATGCTTTCAATGCCTGATACGTCCCAGTCGAGTTTTTGGGTTAGACGCATCCAGCCGCTGTTGCCCGCAATCCAGGCCTCGGCAATGCGCAGCAGCAAAGGGTCGATCCAAAGTCGCACCCGTTTGAACGGCAGCAGCAGTTTGACGAAGGAAACCATCACCAAAATGGGCACCCACAGCAAGATGTTGAGCAACATCAGTGTGCTGGCCAGGATACCCAACAGGAGCGCAGGAAGAAAGGAGAGCATGGTAGGAGGGCGTGTTGTATCGATCAGGTAACGATTGAGCGCATTTTCGTGGATGATTCGGTCATGAATACCGCTGATTTACCCCAACGCCCCGATTTGCAGGTGGCACTGATCGGTTATGGCGGCGCTGGCTGCATTTTTCATGCACCGTTGATCTCCGGTGTGCCTGGGCTGAAACTGGCCTGCATGGTGACCAGCCAGGCAGAAGCGGTGCAGCTCGACTGGCCTGGCGCACGTTGTCTGCCCAACGTCTTCGACGCGTTGGACGACCCCGCCATCGACCTGGTGGTGATCGCCACCCCCAACGCCAGTCACTTTGAGTTGGCGAAAGTGGCGCTTCAAGCGGGTAAACATGTGGTGGTGGATAAACCCTGTACCGTGACCCTGGCTGAAACCGAGGCGCTGCTGGCACTGGCTCAAAAGCAGGGCAGGGTGCTCACGGTGTTTCAAAACCGACGTTTTGACAGTGATTTTTTGGCCTTGCAACAGGTCATTGGCAGTGGCGCCTTGGGGCGCGTGGTCGAGGTGAATTCCCACTTTGACCGCTACCGCCCCGCCGTGCCAGTGCGTTGGCGTGAGCAAAGTCTGCCAGGTTCAGGCTTGTGGTTTGATTTGGGTCCCCATCTGGTGGACCAAGCTGTGGCACTGTTTGGTCTGCCCGATGACATCAGCCTGGACTTGGCTGCCTTACGCGCCGGGGCGCAGGTGAACGACTGGTTTCATGCCGTCCTGCGTTACACCACACGCCACGACGGTTTACGCGTCATCCTGCACGCCAGCACGCTGGTCGCTGACTTGGGGCCGCGTTGGGCTGTGCACGGTTCAAGCGGCAGCTTCACCAAATTTGGGATGGACGTGCAAGAGGATGCCCTCAAATCTGGGGGGCGACCACAGGCGGGCCAGCTCAATGAATGGGGCGAAGACCCCCAACCCGGTGAAGTTTTGAGCTGGAAGGTGATGGCGGGGGTGGCTTCACCGGTGTCGGTGCGCTGTGCTGCACCCCAACCGGCGGGCAATTACCTGGCCTATTACGCCCAATTGCGCGACCATTTGTGGGGTTTAGAGTTGCAACCCCTGGTGACGGCCACTCAGGTGCATGCGGTGATGCAACTGCTCACGCTGGGACAGAAAAGTGCGGAACAGGGACGTTTCATGTCCTTGTCAGCCACCTCAGGCGGCTGATTTCGTTGGGTGTGACTACAGCGAAGTGGACAAGGTGAAGGGAATGGATACGAAGGCGACAAAGCAGACCGCCATGAAGGTTCCCAACACGACCGACAGGTACTGGGTGACGAATTGGTGCAAATCTGAGTTCATGTTGATGTGAGGTTTGGTTGGGTAGCGATGGGGGAATCTTCTCAGGAAGGGCGGTGTAAGCCCTACCGGTTTTACGCTTGATTACCTCTGTTACCGATCGCGTTGAAGTCTATGTGTTGTTGAATACCAATGAAGCAAGCAGGGTTTGTCCTCTTGAGCAGTACCCCTTCTGTCGTCAAAAAACGCGCTGAAACCTTACACTCGCAACCTTCCTATTGTTTGAGTTTGCATGAACGCCCCTGTTGACGTCTCCTTCTTTCCGCGCACCGCCAAACCCCTGAGCAGCTACCGCAAATTCTGGGCAGCGCGCTTTGGTACGGCCCCGTTTTTTCCGATGACCCGGGACGAAATGACCCACTTGGGCTGGGACAGCTGTGACGTGGTCATCGTCACCGGTGATGCCTATGTGGACCATCCCAGCTTTGGTATGGCGGTGATTGGCCGCATGCTGGAAGCCCAGGGTTTTCGTGTGGGCATCATTGCCCAGCCGGACTGGCAGAGCGCCGAGGCGTTCAAGGCGCTGGGCAAACCCAACCTGTTCTGGGGCGTGACCGCGGGCAACATGGACAGCATGATCAACCGCTACACGGCAGACCGCAAAATCCGCACCGATGATGCCTACACCCCCGGCGACGTGGGTGGCAAGCGCCCCGACCGCGCAGCCCTGGTCTACAGCCAGCGCTGCCGCGAGGCCTTCAAAGACGTTCCCATCGTGCTGGGCGGCATCGAAGGCAGCTTGCGGCGCATTGCGCATTACGACTACTGGAGCGACAAGGTCCGCCGCAGCGTGGTGGTGGATGCCAAATGTGACCTGCTGTTGTATGGCAATGCCGAGCGCGCCATTGTTGAAATTGCGCACCGCCTGAGCCAAAGGGAACCGATCGAGCACATCACCGACGTGCGCGGCACCGCCTTTGTGCGTCGGTCAGATGATGACACCCGCCTGGGCTGGTTTGAAGTTGACTCTACCGATGTGGACGAGCCCGGTACGGTGGAATCGCACATCAACCCGTACCAGACCACCAGCGAGCAGGCCGCCGCGCAGGGTAGCACCTGTGCAAAAGAAGATGCGGCATCACCATCGGCACTGGATGCTTCTAAAAATATAGCTGCAAACCAAGAAGATACGAGGGCTACAAGCCAGAAAACCTTTAAAGAAGAAGGTGCAGTGCAGGTTCGGCCGCTGACCTTCATGCCCAACCCGGCCTTGCCCCAGCGTGTAGGCAAGCAGGTGTTGCCCCCGCGTGAGCGCACCGTGATTCGCCTGCCCAGTTACGAGCAGGTCAAGTCTGACCCGGTGCTGTATGCCCACGCCAACCGGGTGCTGCACCTGGAAACCAACCCCGGCAATGCCCGTGCCCTGGTGCAGGCGCACGGTGAGGGCAGCACCGCACGCGATGTCTGGCTCAACCCGCCGCCGATTCCGCTGACCACCGCCGAGATGGATCTGGTGTTTGACCTGCCTTACGCGCGTGCGCCGCACCCCAACTATGCGGATGAGGCTGGCAGCCATGACCATGCCACCAAAATTCCGGCGTGGGAGATGATTCGCTTCTCCATCAACATCATGCGCGGCTGCTTTGGTGGCTGCACCTTTTGCTCCATCACCGAGCACGAGGGACGCATCATCCAGAGCCGCTCGGAAGACTCGATCATCAAAGAGATCGAAGACATCCGTGACAAGGTCAAAGGCTTCACCGGCACCATCTCCGACCTGGGTGGCCCCACCGCCAACATGTACCGGCTGGGCTGCAAAAGCCCCGAGATCGAGGCCGCCTGCCGCAAGCCCAGCTGCGTCTATCCTGGCATCTGTCAGAACCTGGGCACCAACCATGACCCGTTGATTGCCATCTACCGGCGTGGCCGTGCGCTCAAGGGCATCAAAAAAATCCTGATCGGGTCCGGTGTGCGTTACGACCTGGCGGTGCAAAGCCCTGAATATGTCAAAGAACTGGTGCAGCACCACGTGGGGGGCTACCTCAAGATCGCACCTGAGCACACCGAGTCCGGCCCCTTGTCCAAGATGATGAAGCCCGGCATGGGCACCTATGACAAGTTCAAGGTGCTGTTTGACAAGTTCACCGCAGAGGCCGGTAAAAAACAGTTTTTGATTCCGTACTTCATCGCCGCCCACCCTGGCACCACCGATGAAGACATGATGAACCTGGCGATTTGGTTGAAGAAAAACGGTTTTCGGGCCGACCAGGTGCAAACCTTCTACCCCAGCCCCATGGCGACTGCCACGGCCATGTACCACACCGATTTGAACCCGCTCAAAGGCATCCACCGCGACGAACGGGCCGAGCGGGTGGACGTGGTGCGTGGTGAAAAACGCCGCCGCCTGCACAAGGCCTTCTTGCGCTACCACGACCCCAACAACTGGCCGCTGCTGCGAGAGGCGCTTAAAAGCATGGGCCGGGCTGATTTGATCGGCAATGGCAAACACCACCTGATCCCCACGTTTCAACCCATGACGGACGGCAGCTACACCAGTGCGCGGCGGAAAAATTCAACGGCGGTGTCAGCCAGCCCGACGCGGGCCGCTGCGGTACCCAAGCCGGGCCAGTTGTTGACCCAGCACACCGGTTTGCCACCGCGCGTCACGGGCAAGGCGCCATCCAAAAATTTCAACAACCACCGACCACGTTGACATTGGCGGTCAGCTCACGGTGCGCAAAAGGTCAGTTCCCCTGCGCAGTCGCACGTGGGAGTTGTATGTTGGCACACAGACCACCGGAGCTGGCGTTGGAGAGTACAAAGGCGCCGCCCATGCGTGACACGGTTTTTTCCACAATGGCCAACCCAAGCCCGGTGCCCTTGGCTTCAGTGCGAGCCGCTTCGCCGCGGAAAAAGGGGGTGGTGAGCTGCTTCAGTTGTTCCGGGCCTACGCCGATGCCGTGATCGCGTATCCTGAACAGCACCAGTTTGTCCTGATGACGTGCGGAGATGTCAATGTCGGCGATGCCGGTGTCGACCGACTTGCCGTACCGTACTGCATTTTCCAGCAGATTGGTGATCACCCGTTGGAGCTCGACGGCGTCTGCGAGCACCAGTAAACCCGGTGCCAACACCACCTTGAACGCCACGTCGACGCGCTTGCGCATTGTTTCGGTACAGGCATGAACAACGTCGTTCAGTGGCACGGGCACCAATTTAATGTGGTTCCCAGGACGTGCGTAGTCCAAAAACTTGTCAATGATGGCATCAAGCTGTTCGATGTCAATGGCCATGCCTGCGCGCGCCTGCGCGTCCGGAACGCTGAGTTCGGTTTCCAGGCGCAAGCGAGCCAGCGGTGTGCGCAGGTCATGAGAGATGCCTGCCAGCATCACCGCCCGGTCTTCCTCGATCTTGGCCAGTTTTTGCGTCATGCGGTTGAATCCCACATTGACCGCACGAATTTCGCTGGTGTTCACGGTTTCGTTGAGCACGCTGGCTTCAAAATCGCCCTCACGAATCCGACTGGCCGCATACGACAGGTCTTTCAGAGGCCGGTTGATCAGCCGGGCAATGAAGGCGGCACCTGCCAACGACAGGGCTGCGGCACTGGCCAACCAGACCAGCCAAATCTTTCCGCCGGGTTGTTCAATGCGGTCGCGGGTGGTGTGCAGCCAATAATTGTCTTTGTCGATGCTGAAGCCAATCCATAGCCCCTCGACGTTGTTGACCCGAGTGGCTACCAGCGTGTCTGGGCCTAACACTCGTTTGAGTTCAGTGGTCATGTAAGCGCCCAGGTCGTCCTTGTCCAGCTGTTCCGCGATGTCTTTGGGTTCGCGCGGCACGATCACCACCTGCTCCTGGTCTTTCATGGTTTTGAACAGCGATACCCGGGCGATGGCATCAGAGTGCATCACGGCGGCACGGCTCAGGTTGACAAGCGAGCCTATTTGTCGGGCGGTTTGAACCGCACGGGGCTCAGCCTCCAACTCGTGAAGGGTTTCAGTCCAGGCCCAAACGCTGCATGCCAGCAAGAGCGCCAGCAACACGAAGGTGCGCCAAAAAAGGCTCAGTCCTGTTTTGGACGCCGGCTCGACGTCATGTTCTTCAATCAAAGGAGTCTGGCTGACGGGAGCATCAATTTCCATCGGGCACAAACACGTAACCTACGCCCCAAACCGTCTGGATGTACCGAGGTGCCGTGGCATCCTCTTCAATCAGTTTGCGAAGACGTGACACCTGCACATCCAGACTGCGGTCAAACGGCTCAAAATCGCGTCCGCGGGCAAGTTGTGCCAGTTTTTCGCGTGAAAGCGGTTGGCGGGGGTGTCGCACCAAGGCCTTGAGCATGGCAAATTCCCCTGTGGTCAGGGTTAATTCCATATCTGCTTTGTGCAAGGTGCGCGCCGCCAAATCAAACTTGAACGGGCCAAAGGCGACGGCTTCCAGTTCTCCCGAAGGGGCACCTGGCATCTCCGTAGGAGGGCGGCGACGCAACACCGCGTGAATGCGTGCCAGCAATTCGCGGGGGTTGAATGGCTTGGCAAGGTAATCGTCGGCCCCAACCTCCAAACCTACGATCCGGTCAATGTCTTCCCCCTTGGCGGTCAACATGATGATGGGGGTGCGGTCATGGGCACCACGCAACCGCCGGCATACCGACAGGCCGTCTTCGCCCGGCATCATCAGGTCCAGGATGATCAAGTCAACCGGTTCACGCAACAAAATGCGAGTGAGCGCTTTGCCGTCTTCAGCTTGCAGTACCTCAAAGCCTTCTTGCACCAGATATCGGCGCAGTAAATCCCGAATGCGGGCATCGTCGTCCACGACAAGGATTTTGTCGGTACGCTCAGGGTTTGTCGCCATGTGTAACTCCCGTCAATTTGTAACAATGTGATTTTGCGTGGTTCAATCGGGTTCGTGGGCTTTTTTTGTGCGTCATCAACAGGTTGTTACAAATTTTCAACACGCTGGTTCTAACCGTTCACTGAAGGCATAGACATGAAAATCACTTCAAAAGTGCTACCGGTAAGCGATTTATTTGTCTGGCTCGAGACAATTGGGCATATGAAATATGGGGTGAATCCACATGGCTGAATTTTCTCCGCTGACCGCACTCAAACGTATGACTGCGGGCGGCACGTCGTCTGCGCCAATTCAGTTGGGGAGGTTTGAGCTCAGAAGGTTGCTGGGGCAGGGTGCTCAGTCCAAGGTTTGGTTGGGTTTTGACCCCCGCCTGGAGCGCGAGGTGGCCATCAAGGTGATGAAACCGGTACAGGGGCCGGCAGCCTCGGTGCTCTCGCAGTGGCTGACAGAGGCGCGAAACGTCAGCCGCCTGACGCATCCCAACATCGTGCCGGTGTTTGAAGCCGATGTGCAAGACCAACAGCCTTATCTGGTGTTTGAATACGTGCCTGGCGAAACGATGGCACAGTTGCTTGCCAGCCAGGGCGCGTTACCAGCCAGTCAGGCCGTCGGCCTGATGATGGATGTGTTGGGTGCACTGAAGGCCGCCCATGCTGAGGGGATTGTTCATCGGGACCTGAAGCCTTCCAATGTGTTGGTAGATGACTCTGGTCGTGCCAGGGTGATGGACTTTGGTATTGCGCAGCGCATCAGCACAGACGCAGATCAGACCACCAGCACGACAGTGGCAGGAACACCCGCTTACATGGCCCCTGAAGCGGCTCGAGGTGCGCCGGTGTCACCAGTGATGGACGTTTATTCTGCGGGTCTGATGCTGGCCGAGCTGTTGTGGGGCAAGCCCTTGCACCCGGATTCCGATGCCTACCGTGCCATTTACAGGGCAGCGTATGAGCCTCTGGCATTGCCGCAGGGGTTGATCAAAAAGCTGGACGATAACCTTCGTGCCATCGTGTTGCGGGCACTGGCTCCAGATGCCGCTCAGCGTTACCCCAGCAGCGACGTGTTTCTGCAAGCGCTGCAAACCTGGCAAACACAACAAAGCGCAGCTTCGGCACAGGTGCCAGCGTCGGGCGATCAAAATAGCACCCTTGAATTTTTGCTCCGACGCATGCGCAGCAAGACGGATTTTCCGGCGCTTTCTGCGTCTGTGGCGCATATCCAGTGCATGGCCAGCTCCGACAAGGAAAGCGTCAGCAGCATCACCAACGAAATTTTGAAAGACGTAGCTTTGACCAACAAGCTGCTGCGTTTGGTCAACAGCGTCCACTATTCCCGTGGCGGCAGCATCGGCACCGTGTCGCGGGCTGTCACGCTGGTGGGGTTCAACGGCATTCGCAACATGGCGCTGAGTCTGGTGCTGTTGGAGCACATGCAGGACAAAGACAACGCCAATTTGCTCAAGGAAGAATTTTTGCGCGGTCTGATGGCGGGCTCCATTGCCTCTGAGTTGGCCAACACCACCACCGAGGGAGAGGAAGCTTTCATCGGTGCGCTGTTTCAGAATCTTGGGCGCATGCTTTCACAGTTTTATTTTTCTGACGAGGCTGCCAGTATTCGTTCGTTGGTGAATGCGCCAAAGGGCGCATTGAGTGAACACGCGGCTGCCACTCGCGTACTGGGCTTGAGCTTTGACGCGTTGGGTATGGGGGTGGCCAAATCGTGGGGATTGCCTGAAGGCATTCAGCGCTGCATGCTGCCTACTTCTGGCACACCGCCCAGCAGGGTCCCATCTGAGGCGCAGGAGCGTTTGCGTTGGACGGCGCGAGCCGCCAACGCCATGGCAGACGCGATGTTGCACGCAGAACCTGAACATGTAGATGATCAGATTGATTTGGCAGCCAATCAGTTCGGCAAGGTGCTTGGCTTGTCACCCAGCAAAGTCAAGATCGCAACCACCGCGGCGCGCAAAAAATTGGTGGAACTGGCCAGTGCGATGGAGATCAGAGTCCAGCAGACTTCGAAGGCTGCCGTGCTGCTCAAGAGTCCCCAGGATTTGTTTGAATCTCAAACTAACGCCTCTCCGCGTCCGAGCGACATGCTGGCCAGCAGCGAATTAGCTGCAACGGTCACCTCTACTGCATCACCAGTGGCAATGGCTGGGACAGGGGAGTCTGGAAATTCGCAGGCGATTGCGCCCAAACATGTGGCTGAAACGTTGGCGGCTGGCATTCAGGACATCACCAATGTGATGGTTGACGATTTCAAGCTAAGTGATGTGTTGCGCATGATTCTTGAGGCGATGTACCGCGCACTGGACTTTCACCGGATCATATTTTGCATGAGAGACCCCAAGACAGATACCTTGACAGGCCGCTTTGGATTGGGCGGTGGCGTGGAGGGCGTGGTCAAATCGTTCAATGTGCCACTGATTGCATCCGACAAGCCAGACCTGTTTGCCACCATCTGCGCCAAAGGTGCGGATACGTTGATCAGCGACACCAGCGATCCTCGTCTCGCAAGTCGCCTGCCAGCCTGGTATCTCAAATCCTTCAACGCCCCGACGTTCCTTATCCTGCCACTGGTCATCAAAGGTAAGGTCTTCGGTTTGATCTATGCCGACAAACTGGAGCAGGGCGGTTTGAAGGTGGATGAAAAAGAGTTGGCGCTTCTTCGCACCTTGCGCAATCAGGCCATCATGGCGTTCAAACAATCGTCCTGATTTTTGTGGGCAACGGTGGCGTCCAAGCCGTCAAACCCTGCAGGGATTGAAATCACTGGGCCACCCAGCCACCATCCATGTTCCATGCCACGCCGCGTACGTTGTTGCCAGCAGGTGAGCAGAAAAACACCGCCAACGCACCCAATTCCTCTGGTGTGGTGAACTGCAGGGAGGGTTCCTTCTCACCCAACAACAGTTTTTTGGCTTCGTCGTTGGAGATGCCTAGCGTTGCGGCCTTGGCATCGACCTGTTTTTGAACCAGCGGTGTCAGCACCCAACCGGGGCAGATGGCGTTGCAGGTGACACCGGTGGTGGCGTTTTCCAACGCGGTCACCTTGGTCAGGCCCACCACACCATGCTTGGCGGTGACATAGGCTGATTTCTCAGCGGAAGCCACCAGGCCGTGCACCGAGGCGACGTTGATGATGCGGCCCCAGCCTGCAGTCTGCATGGCAGGCAGGGCGGCGCGGGTGGCGTGAAAGGCGCTGCTCAGGTTGATGGCAATGATGGCATCCCAGCGCTCGATGGGGAAATTCTCGATGCGCGCCACATGCTGGATGCCTGCGTTGTTGACCAGAATGTCGACCCGGCCAAACTGCTCGGCTGCATAGGTGATCATGGCTTCAATCTCGGCGGGTTTGCTCATGTCGGCCCCGTGGTACGCCACTTTGACACCGAACGCAGCTACTTCTGCCTTGGGGCCATCCACATCGCCAAAGCCGTTCATCACGATGTTCGCCCCCTGTGCGGCCAGTGCCTTGGCAATGCCTAGGCCAATGCCGCTGGTGGAGCCGGTGACAAGTGCTGTTTTGCCTTTGAGCATGGTGTGTTCCTTTTGAAATGGATGATTTGATTCGCTTGTACGACAAGCGTGCTGCAAGTTTGAATTAGGATGCTGCCATGTGCCTGACGGATGCTCAGGCACATGCCACTTTGGCATTATCCAGCCTCCATCCTGATTGCAGGGCCACCATGCTAGAACCTACGCTTGAATTCATCCAGTGCCCCGATGCACAAGGCGGTCACCGCATGGCGTACTGGCAGTGGGGCAACCCCACCAGCGGGCATGTGGTGCTTTGTGTGCATGGGTTGACACGTCAGGGGCGTGACTTTGACACGCTTGCACGTGCGCTGTGTCACCAGGCGGGCGATGATATTCGTGTGATCTGTCCGGACGTGGCGGGTCGCGGCAGAAGTGACTGGCTTCAGGACCCGCAGGGCTACCAGATTCCTCATTACGCCGCTGACATGCTGGCCTTGCTGGCGCATTTGCAACCCACAAATCTGGATTGGGTGGGTACCAGCATGGGGGGATTGATTGGCATGGTAGTGACTGGGTTTGCTGAGGCACCAGCGTTTGCCACCGTGCGGCATTTGGTGCTCAACGACGTGGGGCCTGTGATTGAGTGGCAGGCGTTGCAGCGCATTGGCCAGTATCTGGGCAACATTCCCGTGTTTGACACGGAGCAGCAGGCGGCCGATGCGTTGTGGGCCATTGCCAGCAGTTTTGGCCCGCACACCCCGGCGCAATGGCTGGCGCTGACACACCCGCAAATCAAACCGCTGGAGGATGGCACGGGTCGATTCACCCTGCGGTATGACCCTGCACTGGCCGAGCCGTTCAAAGCCGTCACAGCGGAATCTGCCGCGCAGGGTGAAGCGTTGTTATGGCAGGCTTACGACAAGATCACCGCACAAACGCTTTTGGTGCGAGGTGCTGACTCTGATCTGTTGTCACGCCAGACTGCCAAAGTCATGACCGAGCGCGGGCCCAAAGCCCAACTGGTGGAGTTTGCCGGTGTTGGCCATGCGCCCACGTTTGTGGCAGAGGAGCAGGTGCAGGTGGTGGTGGCGTTTTTGCTGAACGATTGAAGTCAGCAGGCCGATAGTAAACAACATGGGGGTTGACGAGCCTTGACCCCAGCACTGGCTCCACAGTTAGGGCTGCTTGGTTCCCCACCTGACCCGGTTGGCCGCTTCACCATGTGGGAAGGCCCGTCAATGTGAATTGTAATGGCTGATGGCCGTGTCCAAGTCTCACGCCCTTAGAATCCTTGTCTATGTCTTACCTCGTGCTTGCCCGCAAATACCGTCCCCGCAATTTCACTGAAATGGTGGGGCAAGACCACGTGGTGCAGGCCTTGACCAACGCGCTGACGACCCAACGTCTGCACCACGCCTACATGTTCACCGGCACACGCGGTGTAGGCAAGACCACGGTGTCGCGCATTTTGGCCAAATCGCTCAACTGCCAGGGGGCCGATGGTCAAGGTGGAATCACCGCTACCCCTTGTGGTGTCTGCCAGGCGTGCACTGATATTGATAGCGGAAGGTTTGTCGACTACACCGAGCTGGACGCGGCATCCAACCGGGGTGTGGATGAAGTCCAAGCCTTGCTGGAGCAGGCGGTGTACAAGCCGGTGCAGGGCCGCTTCAAGGTGTTCATGATCGACGAAGTTCACATGCTCACCAACACGGCCTTCAACGCGATGCTCAAAACGCTGGAAGAGCCGCCCGAATACCTGAAATTTGTGCTGGCCACCACCGACCCGCAAAAAGTGCCGGTCACGGTGCTGAGCCGCTGCCTGCAGTTCAACCTGCGCCCGATGGCACCGGACACGATTCGTGAGCATTTGCAAAAAGTGTTGAGCGAAGAGCAAGTCAACGCCGACCTGCCGTCGCTGCGCTTGCTGGCCCGTGCTGCACGGGGTTCGATGCGCGATGCCTTGAGCCTGACCGACCAGGCGATTGCCTTCGGCGCAGGGTCTTTGCAAGAAGCCACGGTGCGCCAGATGCTGGGCAGCGTGGACCGCTCGTATGTGTTCCGGCTTTTGCAGGCACTGGCCCAGGGCGATGGCAAAACGGTGGTTGAAACCTCCGAAGCACTTCGTACCCATGGCCTAAGTGCGGCGTCCACCCTGGAAGAAATGAGCAGCGTGCTGCAGCGCATGGCGGTGTTGCAAGCCGTGCCTGATGCTGCGGGCGATGACAGCGACCCTGAAGCCGTCGATATTGGCCGATTGGCCACCTTGATGCCTGCCGACGAAACGCAGTTGCTGTACAGCATCTGCCTGCATGGCCGCGCCGAGCTGGGACTGGCTCCAGACGAATATGCCGCTTTGACCATGGTGCTGTTGCGCCTGTTGGCCTTCAAACCCGCAGTGGGCCAAGTGGTCGGGCAGGAAAAAAAAACTCTGAAAATTGATGCCAAGCCGCGTGCGGTTGCGCCGGTGGCCGTGCCCATGGCTGAGCCACGTCAGCCCGCGCCAGCGCCTGCTGAATCTGATTTATCTAAGGAAAATCGGCCTGTAGCCCCCGTAAATAAAGCGCAACATGCTACTGAAGTTGTAGCGTCTGGCGATTTTCCACCCGGGCAGCGCTTGCCTGTGCGTGACATGCCGGTCCAGGCAAGCCGTGTCGCCTCTTTGGCCCGTTCAGATGAACAAAATAGCCATGTAGCCCCCGTTCATAAAGAGACGGTAGCTACAAAAATTGAAGCAGTTCAGGTGCATGTGCCTGCGGAATCCAAGCTTGATGTGGCCTCTGCAGCGCTGGCACCGGCGGTCACGGCCAGCCCGGAGGGGGATTTTTGGTATGCCACGGTTCAGGCGCTGGTGGCCGCCGACGCGATCACCGCCATGGTGCGGGAACTCGCTTTGCAAGCCCAGTTGGTGGCGCGCGACAGTGACCAATGGTTGTTGCGTGTCGAGCGCGAGTCGCTCAACCAACCCGGCAGCCGCGACCGTTTGACCGCTGCTTTGGCAGCAGCCGGGTATCCGGTCAAACTGGTGGCTGAAATCGGGCGTGTCACCGACAGCCCGGCCAAGCGCAACGCGGCGGCTGCGGCACAAGCACAACTCACCGCCGAAAAAATCGTGTTTGACGATCCGCTGGTGCAAACACTGATGCGGGATTTTGGGGCGAAAATCGTGCCCGGAAGCATCAAACCGGTGTCGATCAAGGCGCAGAACTGATTTGTTTGGCCTGCGGGTGGGCATGAGCCACTCGCGGACAAGTCTCTCAATACTCTTTTCAATTCATAACAAGGAAAAATCATGTTCAACAAAGGACAACTCGCAGGCCTCATGAAACAGGCGCAGGCCATGCAGGACAACATGAAAAAAGCCCAGGATGAACTGGGCAACATCGAAGTGACGGGTGAGTCTGGTGCAGGGCTGGTCAAGGTGCTGATGACCTGCAAACACGATGTCAAACGCATCACCATTGACCCCAGCCTGTTGGCCGACGACAAAGACATGCTTGAAGACCTGGTGGCCGCAGCTTTCAATGCCGCCGTGCGCAAGGCCGAAGAAACTTCGGCAGAGAAGATGGGAAAAATCACCGCAGGCATGCCCGG
>CAIOAQ010000477.1 GCA_903856025.1 uncultured beta proteobacterium | reverse complement strand
GGACGAAGTCAAGGCGGTCATGCGTCAAAGTGCGAACACCCGAGGTGTGAACGACAACTGGAACGAGTCCATCAAAGTCATGCGTCTGGAAGTCGATCAAACCAAGGCGCGGGCTCTGGGGGTGACAAGTCAGTCCATTGCACAGGCTGCCAAAACCATTCTGAGCGGTGCAACTGTTGGCCAGTACCGCGAGGGCGACAAACTCATTGACATCGTGCTACGTCAGCCGCTGGATGAGCGCAATGCCATCACTGACGTTGGCAATGCCTATTTGCCAACGTCATCCGGTAAATCGATACCTTTGACGCAAATTGCCAAACCCGTGTTCACCTGGGAGCCTGGCGTGATGTGGCGCGAAGGCCGCGACTATGCCATCACGGTGCAGGGCGACATTGCTGAGGGCCTGCAAGGCGCCACTGTGACCAACCAGTTGTTACCTGAGCTCAAAAAGTTGGAGGCCAAGTGGGCGCAAGCTGGGCACGGGGCGTACCGCATTCAGGTGGCCGGTGCTGTCGCCGAAAGTGCCAAGGGCTCCTCGAGCATCGTGGCGGGCATTCCGGTCATGTTGTTCATCACCTTTACGTTGCTCATGCTGCAGTTGCACAGCTTTAGTCGAGCTGTGCTGGTGTTTTTGACGGGGCCATTGGGTATAGCCGGTGTGGCGGGTGCGCTGTTACTGCTCAACCGGCCATTCGGCTTTGTGGCCTTGTTGGGTGTGATTGCCCTGATGGGCATGATCCAGCGAAATTCGGTGATTTTGATTGACCAAATCGAACAGGATCGCGCCCGTGGTGTATTGGCCTGGGAGGCCATTGTGGAGTCTGCGGTGCGGCGCTTGCGTCCCATTGTGTTAACCGCCGCCGCGGCGGTGTTGGCCATGATCCCCTTGAGTCGGTCGGTGTTTTGGGGGCCCATGGCGGTAGCCATCATGGGGGGCTTGATCGTGGCCACCGTGCTCACCTTGTTGGCGTTGCCCGCCATGTATGCCGCGTGGTTTCGGGTCACTGCAACCAGCAAGTGAATCATTTCCATCTGGTAGGCGGCAAGGCGCCCGGTAGAGCGGGTTAAAATTGACAGTTGACCTAATTCTTGGGGTGGTCGTGATGACTGCCTCATTTATCTGCGCGGGTGGCGAAATTGGTAGACGCACCAGGTTTAGGTCCTGACGGTAGCAATACTGTGCGGGTTCGAGTCCCGCCCCGCGCACCACGTGTGAATTTGTCTCGAAGTGAACTGTCACATGGCATCACTTTGCTGACTTGGAGTGTTTTTGTCTTTTTGGGTGGCTGTTTGTTGTTTTGATGGACTGAACCCCCTATATATTTTGGAGAAATACCATGGCAGTTGCAGTAGAAATCCTTGAAAAACTTGAACGCAAGATGACCTTGAGTTTGCCCGTTGAGGTCATTCAGTCTGAAGTGTCAAACCGACTGAAAAAGCTGGCCCGTACCGTGAAAATGGATGGCTTCCGCCCAGGCAAAGTACCCATGAATGTGGTGGCTCAGCGTTATGGCTATGGTGTTCAATACGAAGTGATGAACGACAAGGTCGGCGAAGCGTTCTTCAATGCTGCCAACGAAGCCAAGTTGCGGGTGGCTGGCCAGCCAAAAATCAATGAAAAAGAAGGCTCACCTGAAGGTGAACTGGCCTTCGAAGCCGTTTTTGAAGTGTTCCCGGAAGTCAAAATTGGTGATCTGAGCACGGCAGAAGTTGAGAAAGTCAACACCGAGGTGTCGGATGCAGCTATTGAAAAGACCATCGACATTTTGCGCAAACAACGTCGCACGTTTTCGCAGCGCCCACAGGACGCAGCTGCGCAAGACGGAGACCGCTTGACGGTTGACTTTGAAGGCAAGATTGATGGCGAGCCGTTTGATGGTGGCAAAGCTGCTGATTTCCAGTTCATTCTTGGCGATGGCCAGATGCTCAAGGAATTTGAAGAAGCGTCGCGCGGCATGAAAGCCGGTGAAAGCAAGACTTTCCCCTTGGCTTTCCCAGCGGATTACCATGGTAAAGATGTGGCTGGCAAGACGGCTGACTTCATGGTCACCGTCAAGAAAATTGAAGCGGCACACCTCCCAGAGGTGAATGAAGCGTTGGCAAAATCGCTCGGCATTGAGGATGCGACCGTTGAAGGTCTGCGCGCAGACGTCAAGAAAAATCTGGATCGTGAAGTCAAGTTCCGTTTGTTAAGCCGCAACAAGACAGCTGTGATGGATGCTTTGGTGGCAAAAGCTGAGTTGGATCTACCCAATTCCAGCGTACAAGCCGAAATTGGCCGTTTGCTGGAAGGTGCACGCGCTGACCTGAAACAACGTGGTATCAAGGACGCTGACAAGGTGGCCATCCCTGAGGATGTCTTCCGTCCTCAAGCTGAACGCCGTGTACGTTTGGGTCTGGTCGTGGCAGAACTGGTGCGCGCCAACAGCTTGCAGGCGACGATGGATCAGATCAAGAGCCACATTCAGGAATTGGCAGCCAGCTACGAAAAACCCGTTGAAGTTGAGCGTTGGTACCTCAGCGACAACAATCGCCTGGCAGAGGTGGAGGCCATCGTGTTGGAGAATAATGTGACAAATTTCGTGCTCTCCAAGGCGATTGTGACTGAAAAATCAGCATCGTTTGACGAACTGATGGCTCAAAACTAGGCGCAGTTTGCCGTTCTGAGCGGTCAACAATGGGGCTTGAGCAGGACTTGTGGTTCTGCCGTCAAGCCCCATTTGCTTTGAGGCCATGTTTTTTAGCTACAGTAGTGTCAAATTTTTGGAGTCAACATGAAGTTTCAAATGAATGGGATGGATCCTCAAGGTTTGGGCATGGTGCCCATGGTGATCGAGCAGTCGGGGCGTGGCGAGCGGTCTTACGATATTTATTCACGTTTGCTCAAAGAACGGGTGATTTTTTTGGTCGGGCCAGTGAATGACTACGTGGCCAACCTGGTTGTGGCACAGTTGTTGTTTTTGGAAAGCGAAAATCCGGACAAGGACATTTCGTTCTACATCAACTCACCCGGTGGTTCGGTCAGCGCTGGCATGGCCATTTTCGACACCATGAACTTCATCAAGCCACAGGTGTCAACCTTGTGCACTGGCATGGCTGCAAGCATGGGCGCTTTCTTGTTGGCTGCGGGTGAAAAGGGCAAGCGGTTCTCTTTGCCAAATTCAAAAATCATGATTCACCAGCCGTCAGGCGGTAGCCAGGGGCAAGCCACCGAAATCGAAATTGCAGCTCGTGAAATTTTGAAAACACGCGAGCAACTTAATAAAATCTTGGCCGAACGCACGGGCCAACCGCTTGAGCGTATTGCGCGCGACACCGAGCGCGACTACTACATGTCGGCCGACGAGTGCAAAGAATATGGTCTGATTGACCAGGTTATTACAAAAAGGGCGTAGTTCACATGGTCGAGAAAAAAGGCTCATCTGGCGAGAAGACACTGTATTGCTCGTTTTGCGGCAAGAGTCAGCATGAAGTTAAAAAACTCATCGCCGGGCCTTCTGTGTTTGTGTGTGATGAGTGCATTGATTTGTGCAATGAAATCATTCGTGACGAATTGCCTCCAAGCACCGAAGCCGTTGGCAAAAGCGAGCTGCCCACTCCTGCTGAAATCAAGTCCAACCTTGACAACTATGTCATAGGGCAAGAGCAAGCCAAGCGCATTTTGGCCGTGGCGGTTTACAACCACTACAAAAGGTTACGCCACCAGGAAAAGTCGGTCAAAGGCGATGTTGAACTGTCCAAGAGCAATATATTGTTGATTGGCCCTACCGGTTCCGGTAAGACGCTGTTGGCGCAAACACTGGCGCGCATGCTGGATGTGCCCTTTGTGATGGCGGACGCTACCACCCTCACAGAAGCAGGGTATGTGGGTGAAGACGTTGAAAACATTGTGCTGAAGTTGCTGCAAAGCTGCAACTACGAGGTCGAACGGGCGCAGCGCGGTATTGTGTACATTGACGAAATTGACAAAATTTCACGCAAATCAGACAACCCTTCCATCACACGTGACGTATCAGGTGAAGGTGTTCAACAAGCTTTGCTCAAGTTGATTGAAGGCACCATGGCCAGCGTGCCACCACAGGGTGGGCGCAAGCATCCCAACCAGGATTTTGTACAGGTTGACACCACCAACATCCTGTTCATTTGTGGCGGGGCCTTTGCTGGCCTTGAAAAGGTCATAGACAACCGCACCGAGTCTTCCGGTATTGGCTTTGGCGCTGCGGTAAAGAGCAAGCAAAACCGAAACCTGACCGACGTGTTCAAGGAGGTTGAGCCTGAGGACTTGATCAAGTTCGGCTTGATTCCTGAATTGGTAGGGCGTATGCCTGTGGTGGCCACACTGGGAGAGCTAAGTGAGGAAACGCTGGTGCAAATTCTCACTGAGCCCAAAAATGCTCTGGTTAAGCAATACAGCAAATTGCTGTCTATGGAAGGTGTTGACCTTGAAATCAGACCCAATGCATTGAAAGCGATTGCCAAAAAAGCGTTGGCGCGTAAAACCGGTGCACGTGGTTTGCGATCCAT
>CAIOAQ010000476.1 GCA_903856025.1 uncultured beta proteobacterium | reverse complement strand
TGCTCGATGCCAGCGGCAGCGTGTAGCTGCCAGCGCTGCCCAGATCGATTTGCTTGGTTTTTTCATTGACCGTGGTCACTGAGGGGTGCACGTGCAGCATGATGTTTTTGCCACCGTCAATTTGTGGTGTGACATCCAGCGAGATACCCGAAAAGAACGGTGTCAGCGTGATCGACGGCATGGTCGTGGCGCTGCCTGTGCTGCCACTGCTGCTGGAGTTATTGGAGCCACCGGACACATTGGTGACAAAAAAGTCTTCAGCCCCCACTTTCAGCACGGCCTTCTGGTTGTTCAGTGTGGCGATACGCGGACTCGACAAAATTTGTACATCGCCCTGAGTTTCCAAAAAACCCAGCACGGCTTGAAAACCGTCTGTGGCAAACGCCAGCCCAAAGAGCCCGGCGCCAGCCGCTGGCAACGAAACACCATCAGCCAACAGGGAGGTTCCCGCTGCGAATCCAGGCAGGTTGGCCTGCACCCCACGCACCAGCGTATTGGTGGATGTGATGGTGGATGCTGAGCTGCTGATCGGGCTGTTGCTGTTGCCACCGATCACCCCCATGGCACCGGTAGATCCACCACCGTTTTTCAAAGCAGACCAATCAATGCCGCTTTGGTAGCCGTCCCGCAGTTCCACTTCGACAATTTTGGCTTCCAGCATGACCTGGCGTTCGATGGCAATTTGGGCGGCCTTCAGAAACGTATCCACCTGGCGCAGCTCTTCTGGCATGGCACGCACCGCCATGATGCCAGCCTGCGGGCTGACCACCACGCTGCTGCCTTTGTTGTTGGCAATCAAGCCCTGAACCGCCGTGGCAAGCTCGGCCCAAAAATCGGTTTTTGAACTGGTCGTAACCCGACTACCCTCACCAGCCTGCGACCCCGACGATGAAGCAGCACTTCCCGTCGAACCACTTGAACTGCCACCGGCCCCCTGCAAGGCCGCACCAGGCGCAACGCGCAATTCGCTGTTACCCACCCGCTGGGAATGCGGATAGTTCACCGTAAAAATTCGGGTCTGCAAGGTGGGTGCGTAAACCGTGATTCGTCGCCCCTCTATCTTGAAGTCGTAACCATACACATCACGAATGGCTTCCAAGGCCTCTGCCACCGTCACACCACGCAAGGTCACCGACAACGTACCTGCCACATCCGGGTGCATCATCATGCTGTAACGTGTGTCCGCCACAATGGCCAAAAACACCTCTCGCGCCTGTGCGTTGTTCACCAACAGGTCAAGTCGTGGCTCGGGAACTACGGCCTGTGCGGCAGGCGCAGGTTCAGCCAGAGCTTCACTGATGCGCGCAGGAACCTCTACCGCAATCTTGGGTGCGACGGGCGCTTGCAGTTCGGCGCGAATCGCTTGACCGACCTCCGGTGTACGCAGGGGGCGATCAGAGCCACAGCCTGACAACAGACCCACACACATCAATACCGCTGTCAACGCAAAAGTTCGATGCATCAGTTGGGCATCAACATGATTTTTCATGCCCGAAGAATGGGGAAAAAATAGCGCTTTTTGAGTCATGAATCAAGACCTCACGGTTTCGTGGAAGC
>CAIOAQ010000475.1 GCA_903856025.1 uncultured beta proteobacterium | reverse complement strand
GTTTCCCGTGCAGACGACACGGCAGCAGCCCACCAATGGATGGTGGCGCACCCGGATGGCGTATGCATTGTGTTTGACCATGGCGATGCCGATCCGGTGCTGGCAGCCTTGCGCGCAAAACCGGTAAGTCATCCAGACGGCCATTGGCACTTTGTCAGTATTGGACAGGGCCAGCGTCGGCGTCCCCGGGTGGATGGCACCGATTCGATCATGGTGGATGGCAACTTGCTGACACGCAAGACACTGCTTGAAACGGTGGCCATTGCGGCGGGTCGTGTCGCCATGCCCGACTGGAGCAACTTGATGCCCGATTTTGAACCAACGGTCAAGCAAATCTCACGCGAAGACGCGCGCAAACAAGGCTGTCTGATACTGGTTGCCGAAGACAACGAATACAACCAAAAGGTGATTGCACAACAACTCATGCTGCTGGGACGCACCGCCGACATCACCGGCAACGGACAGGAAGCCCTGCGACGCTGGTACACCGGCTCCTACTCAATATTGATCACCGACTTACACATGCCCGTAATGGATGGCTATGAGCTGACCACTGCAATTCGTGCCGCAGAACAAGGCGGCCCTCGCATGCCCATCATTGCCTTTACGGCCAACGCGCTCAAAGGTGAGGCTGAGCGATGCAAGGCCGTTGGCATGGACGATTACTTGAGCAAGCCCGTGCAACTGGTGCAGCTCAAGGAGATGCTGAACAAGTGGCAACCTGTGGTGCTGTCGGATGCGTTTCTCAGCCAAAACCAACCGGCGGTGGATGTGCGGGTGCTGGCAGCACTTATTGGCGACGACGAAGCCGTCATTGGCGAGTTTTTGAATGACTTTCGTGTCAGCGCGATGCAGATTGCAGCCGAACTGCGCACGGCTTGCCTGGCGGGTGACGCGCTGCAAACCGCAGCGGCGGCACACAAACTCAAATCCGCAGCACGATCTGTAGGCGCGATGGCCTTGGGTGATTTTTGTGCAGCCATGGAGAAGGCTGGCAGGCTTGGTGATACGCCCACTTTATGGGGTCTGTTACCGGGGTTTGAAGTGGAGCTCGCGCGGGTTGAAAGCTTTTTGGTGACGTACCGAAGTACGAATTGATCCGTCTTCAAACCACTGAACTACCTCAAAGTAAGAGTAAGTCATGTTAGACAAAAACGATGCCCGAATTTTGGTACTTGACGACGAGCCGTTCCTGCTTAAAGTGCTCAGTCGAATGTTGAGCAATTTGGGCTACCTCAATGTCGCCACCTGTGACAACGGTCAAGCAGCCCTCCAGGTGGTTGCTGATCGAGCTCAGCAGCCCGACCTGATTTTGCTGGACATCAATATGCCGGAGATGGATGGCGTCGAGTTTGTTCGTCATTTGGTTGAACATCACTATCTGGGCGCACTTATATTGGTCAGTGGTGAGGACGAGCGTGTCTTGCAGTCGGTTGAAAAGTTGATTAAGGCCCACAAGATTTCGGTGTTGGGGTACTTGAATAAGCCAGTGACACCAGAGCGCTTGGCGACGTTGATTGAGCGTTACGCTACGCCTTCACCTGACGCTGGGAAAAGTCACCAAAAAATCTATGGTAAAGATGAGCTACGGGCGGCCATTCACAACGGCGAATTGGTGAATTACTACCAGCCCAAGGTCTTCATCGCCAGCTGTGAAATCATGGGTGCAGAAACCTTGGTGCGCTGGCAGCACCCCACGGATGGCTTGGTGATGCCCGACCAATTCATTGGCGCGGCGGAGCAATACGGTCTGATCGACGACTTGACCCGAGTTGTGCTGACCGGTGCCCTGCCACAAGCAAAAGCCTGGCAGGATGCTGGCATGCCGTTGCGACTGGCCGTCAATTTATCGATGGATAACCTGGTTTCATTGAGTTTTTTGGACGAAGTGATGACCCTGACCACAGGGGCTGGGGTCCGCCCACAAAATCTTATTTTCGAAGTCACGGAGAGCCGATTAATGCAGGATCAACGTGTGTCGCTCG
>CAIOAQ010000474.1 GCA_903856025.1 uncultured beta proteobacterium | reverse complement strand
TAGCCCGGTAAAATCACGGTTTTAACAGCTTACCAAAACCACATGTCTGCTTGGGTCCTGCCGGATCACATTGCCGATGTCTTGCCTTCTGAAGCGCGACACATCGAAGAATTACGCCGAGATTTGCTGGACACAGCGCGTTGCTACGGCTACGAGTTGGTGATGCCGCCATTGCTCGAGCATCTTGAATCGCTGCTGTCAGGTTCAGGCGAAGCCCTTGACCTGCAAACCTTCAAGTTGGTAGACCAACTTTCAGGTCGCATGTTGGGCTTGCGTGCTGACAGCACGCCCCAGGTTGCCCGCATAGATGCGCATTTGCTCAACCGTGTGGGTGTCACCCGATTGTGTTACTGCGGACCGGTTCTGCACACCCGGGCAGGTGACCCGCATGCAACTCGTGAACCCTTGCAATTTGGTGCTGAAATTTATGGTCATGCTGGGCTGGAAGCCGACATTGAGGTGCTCACCCTAGCATTGGATTGTTTGCGCGCTGCAAAACTGGAGCAGCCCAGTGTGGATTTGGCGGACGCCAGATTGGTCAAAGCGCTTTTGGCCGGACTTTCTGTCAGCCCGCAGCAATTGAAACTGCTGCACGCTGCTTTAGTTGTCAAAGATATTCCTGAACTGAAGTTGCTCACCAAAGACATGCCTGCATCTGTGCAGCAAGGCCTGTTGGCGTTGGTCAAGCTGTATGGGGATCAAACTGTACTCATTGAGGCTGAAAACGTGCTGCCTCCCTTGCCTGGTGTGCGTGAGGCGCTACAAAATTTGAAGTGTCTGGCGGATCGTCTCAAAGGCGTATCGGTGACTTTCGATCTGGCTGATTTGCGTGGCTACGCCTATTACACGGGCGCGCGCTTTGCCATCTATGCGCCAGGCGTCAGCAATGCTTTGGTGCGTGGGGGGCGTTACGACGAAGTGGGTGCCGTCTTTGGCCGCAACCGACCTGCCGCCGGGTTTAGCCTTGACATCAAGGCGCTGGTCAATGCAGTGAGTTTTCGACCCCTGAAACCAGCGGTTCGTGCACCTTGGCGTGATGATTCCCGCTTGAGTGCGGCCATCAGCGACTTGCGTGCGCAAGGCGAGATTGTCGTGTGTATCCTGCCGGGCCATGAGAGTGAAGTGGATGAATTTCAGTGTGATCGCGAACTCGTTGAGATCGCGGGGCAGTGGGCTATACAAGCAATGAATTGAAACAAAAGGCAAAATTAAATGACTGCGATCAAAGGACGTAATGTGGTTGTCGTGGGCTCCCAGTGGGGCGACGAAGGCAAAGGTAAATTGGTAGATTGGTTGACCGAAAGCGCCCAAGGTGTGGTGCGTTTTCAAGGCGGCCACAATGCCGGACACACGCTGGTGATCAACGGTGTCAAAACCGCTTTGCATTTGATTCCCAGTGGCATCATGCGCCCGGGCGTGAAGTGTTACATCGGTAATGGCGTGGTGTTGTCTGCGGCCAAACTGTTTGAAGAAATTGCCGGGCTTGAAAAAGTGGGGGTGGATGTGCGTTCGCGCCTGCGTGTGAGCGAGCTTTGTCCCCTGATTTTGCCATTTCACGCTGCTTTGGATGTAGCGCGTGAAGCTGCGCGCGAGCAGGGCGGTAGCGAGAAAATTGGCACCACGGGCCGTGGTATTGGCCCCGCGTACGAAGACAAAATAGCCCGTCGTGCCCTGCGGGTTCAAGACCTGAAGTTCCCCGAGCGTTTTGCCAGCAAGTTACGCGTTTTGCTGAGCCTGCATAACCATGTATTGACCACCTTTTTGGGCTCCAAGTCGTTTGATTTTGGCCCCACGCTGGCTCCTTACATGAAAGATGGCGAGGTGTTGTTTGAGGCGGTCTATGACGAAGCCATGCGGCATGCTGAACTGCTGAAACCCATGATGGCGGACGTGTCACGTGAGTTGAACGATGCCCATTTGAAGGGTGAAAACCTGTTGTTTGAAGGTGCGCAAGGTACCTTGCTGGATGTGGACCACGGTACCTACCCATTTGTGACTTCCAGCAATTGCGTTGCCGGAAATGCTTCCGCAGGTGCTGGTGTCGGTCCTGGCATGTTGCACTACATCCTGGGTATTGCCAAAGCGTATTGCACGCGTGTCGGCGGTGGTCCGTTCCCCACCGAGTTGGAATGGGAAGTTGAAGGCACACCGGGTTGGCACATGAGCACCGTTGGTGCTGAAAAAGGGGTCACCACCGGTCGCAGTCGCCGCTGTGGCTGGTTTGATGCGGCGTTGCTTAAACGCTCGGCTCAAGTCAATGGTTTGACAGGTTTGTGCATCACCAAACTGGATGTGCTTGACGGCCTGAAAGAGCTCAAGTTGTGCACCAGCTACGAACTTGATGGTGAAGTCACCGACATTTTGCCCATGGGCGCAGACGACATTTCGCGATGCAAGCCGATTTACGAAACCCTGGAAGGCTGGACCCAAAGCACCGTTGGGGTCACACAGTACGACAAGCTGCCGGCAGCGGCGCGTTTGTATCTGCAACGTATCGAGCAAGTCACCGGCGTGCCGATCCATGTGGTTTCCACCAGCCCGGATCGTGACCACACCATCATGATGCGTCATCCTTTTCTTGCTGATTGATCTGTTACAAGATAAATTGGCCTCTAGCCCTTGATTTACTTTCGTATACAGCTACTTATTCAGGAGTAATTTGATGTTGACAGAAGACGGCAAACACCTCTATGTGAGTTATGACGAATACCACAATTTGATCGAGAAGCTGGCTATTAAGATCCACCAATCGGGTTGGGATTTTGACACCATTCTTTGCTTGGCTCGTGGTGGTATGCGCCCTGGAGATATCCTGTCGCGCGTGTTTGACAAGCCTCTGGCCATCATGTCGACCAGTTCTTACCGTTCAGACGCAGGCACGGTGCAGGGTAATTTGGACATTGCACATTACATTACCACCCCCAAGGGGGAAATCGCTGGCAAAGTGCTGTTGGTTGATGACTTGGCAGATTCGGGTCACACCCTGAATGCAGTGATTCACCAGCTCAGGAACAACTATAGGCCGATCACCGAATTGCGCAGTGCGGTGATCTGGACCAAGGCGGTGTCTACTTTTACGCCGGACTACTGTGTGGATTTTCTGCCCACCAACCCGTGGATTCACCAACCATTTGAGAGCTACGACAGCCTGCGCCCTGAGCAACTGCTGACAAAGTGGAGCGTTTGAAACCTCCCATCTGCTCAATATGACCGATTTCATTACCTCGTTAATCCATCACCCTTACAAGCCACCCTCCGGGTTTGCTGCGCCGCAACCCGGTGTATTCAAGGCGTCCACCGTGTTCTTTCCGAACGTGGCCGCCATGCGCGAGTTCGACTGGAAGGATAAAACCGCTTATACCTACGGCTTGCACGGCACGCCCACAACCTACATCCTGGAAGAACGTCTGTGCACGCTTGAAGGGGGAGCGCAGTGTCTGCTGGTACCTAGCGGATTGGCGGCGATTGCAACGGTTTCGCTGGCCTTGCTCAAGACGGGTGACGAGGTCTTGATTCCTGACAATGCCTATGGCCCGTCCAAAGCCTTGGCGGCCGGTGAACTCATCGATTGGGGTATTACCCATCGCTATTTTGACCCCATGAGCCCGGCTGATCTGGCTACCAAGATCACACCAAAAACCAAATTGGTCTGGCTGGAGGCCGCAGGCTCGGTCACGCTGGAGTTCCCTGACTTATGTGAGCAGGTGCGCATTTGCAAGCGGGCCGGGGTTCTGTGTGCGTTGGACAATACCTGGGGTGCTGGGCTAGCGTTCAAACCCTTTGACCTGTTGCCTGGCGCCCAGCCCGCATTGGCAGTGGACATTTCCGTTCATGCCTTGACCAAATACCCCAGCGGCGGTGGTGACGTGTTGATGGGCAGCGTGATCACTGTGGATGAACGCTTGCACATGGTGCTCAAACTCTGTCACATGCGCATGGGAATCGGCGTTGGAGCCAACGATGCTGAGACCGTGTTGCGTTCTTTGCCAAGTATGCCTTTGCGTTACCGTGCGCATGATGAAACCACACGCGTGTTGGCACAGTGGTCTGCACAGCGCAGCGAGTTTGCGCAGGTGCTGCACCCGGCGTTACCTAACTCGCCTGGCCATGTACATTGGCAAAAGCTCTGCGATGGTGGCGTTGGCAGTGCGGCAGGCCTGTTCAGTGTGATCTTCAAGCCAGAGTTCACACAAACGCAGGTTGATGCCTTTTGTAATGCGCTCAAGCTGTTCAAGATAGGTTACAGCTGGGGCGGGCCGATCAGTTTGGTCGTGCCTTATGAACTGTCCACCATGCGCCAGCATTGGCCAAACTACATAAGGCAGGGAATTTTGGTGCGATTTTCGATTGGGCTGGAATCCGCACAGGATTTGCAGGCTGACTTGTTGCAGGCCCTGTCAGCGCTGGCTTGATTGCTTTTGGCACTGCCCTTGGCCGTTGGATGAGTTGCTGGCGGGTAAAATCCGACAACTAACTTGAAAGAACACCTTGGCAACACCTAATTACGGCTACGAAAAACGTCAAAAAGAACTGGCGAAGAAGAAGAAAAAAGAAGAAAAACTCAAAGAAAAGGCCCAACGCAAAGTCGGCGAGGGCGCGCAAGATGCATCTCAAGACAGTGATGACGCAGCTCCGGTGTCAGATTCCAACACCAACGCCTGACAGCGCAATAGAAACTCAATTCAATTCTGTGGCCATGATGTCGCTTGCCAGTGACTTCATGGCGTCAGCTGTGCGGCTGGCGGGAACCATCAGCTTGGCTGCCCCAAATTGCTCAAAATTACGTTCCATGGACTGCTGGTAAGCCGGGTCGTAATGCAGCTTGAGCAGGTCCATCACCACCGGCGCAAAAAAACCAGAGCGGGCCTGTGCTTGCCACGCATGAACCACGGCGCGTCCCTTCAGGGGGATCAGCACCGATAAACGGTCGCAAAAATAATCCACATCGTGCACCATGTGCTGGTAGTCTTCCAGCAACAAGGCCACACGCTCATCATCTTCAAGCTGCAAATTCAGGCAAGGGCTGGTTCGCACTGCATCCATCAGACTGGTGGGCACGCTCAGATTGCCCACCTTTTTGCTCTCACTTTCGACAAATACAGGGCTGGTGGGCTCAAAGTGGCGCAGTTTGTCCCATATCAGGGTCTCAAAGCGCTTTTGCGTTGGCTGTGCTCGCCCCGGAATCGCTCCTAACACCGAGCTGCGGTGGTTCGCCAAATCTTCAAGGTCCAGCACCTGTGCGCCTTGTGCCGCCAGCGCATGAAGCAACCTGGTCTTGCCACTGCCCGTGGGGCCACACACCACTTTGAAATGCAGGCGTGACACTTGCTGAACCATGTCTTGCACCATGGCGGCTCGAAAAGCCTTGTAGCCCCCTTCAACCAAGGTGACCTTAAAACCAATCTGGCTCAAGATCAATGAAAGCGCACCACTGCGTTGACCGCCACGCCAACAATAAGCCAGCGGTTTCCAATCCCTGGGTTTGTCCAGCACGTCGCGTTCAATGTGTGCGGCAATGTTGCGCGCGGCCATGAAGCCCCCGCGTTTGCGTGCTTCAAATGGGTTGACCTGTTTGTACAGCGTGCCGATCTCAATGCGCTCAGCGTTGTTCAAGGTTGGCCAATTGATGGCACCGGGCAGATGGTCTTCGGCGTATTCGTCTTCGGTGCGGGCATCGATGACGGCATCAAATTCCGAAAAACGTGACATCACTTCTTCTGCATTCATCGGTGTCAGGCTCATTGCAATCCTTTTATTATTTCTGGCCAGACGTTGGACAGTATCCGTGGGTGGGCTTCTTCCTTGGGGTGAATGCCGTCGACCTGAAACCATTTCAGACTGTCGGGCACATCGGCAATGCCCTTCAGGAAGAAAGGTACCACGGCGGATTTGGCGGATTTGGCGGTTTGCACATACATGTCGGCAAAGCTTTGGGCATAACTTCGACCGTAATTGGGTGGCAACTGCATGCCGAGCAGCAAGACGCGTGCGCCAGCCAGCTGGGCGGCGCGTGCCATGCCTGTCAGGTTGTCTTGGGTCAAGGTCAGAGGCAAACCCCGTAGCGCATCGTTTGCACCCAGTTCGATCACCACCAGACTGGGCTGATGCTGGGACAGAAGGGCTGGCAACCGCGAGCGACCTCCCGAGGTGGTGTCGCCGCTGATGCTGGCATTGATCACGGTGGCGGCGATATTTTCGGTAGCCAGTTTTCTTTCCAGCAAGGCCACCCATCCGCTTCCCCGTTTCAGCCCATACTCTGCACTCAGTGAATCACCCAGCACCAGGATGCGCTTGGCTGGCCGTGGCACGGCTGCCAACGGGGATGAGTTCAGCCCTACAAGCAGGGGGGCAGCGCCCAGCGCGATAAAGTAGCGGCGTTTCAGCAGTTGATTTTGTGTAAAGGGATTCATGTCTGATTGCATTATTTCGGTAGAGCATGTGTTCAAAAGTGTGACCGACTCCACCGGCACGCTCGACATTTTGCGTGATATTGATTTCTCCCTCGCATCCAAGGAAACCGTGGCCATTGTCGGCGCTTCAGGATCGGGCAAAAGCACCTTGCTGTCCATCATTGCGGGTCTGGACACGCCGACCAGCGGCACCGTTAAGTTGGCCGGCCAGGACATGTTTGCCCTGGGTGAAGACGAGCGAGCGGCACTCCGGGCTGAAAAAGTTGGTTTTGTGTTCCAAAGCTTTCAGCTGCTGGGTAATTTGACGGCGCTTGAAAATGTGATGCTGCCGCTTGAACTGGCGTCAAGACGAGATGCCCGGCAAGTCGCCACAGAGATGATGGCTCGTGTGGGCTTGTCGCAGCGGCTTGGGCACTATCCCAAAGTACTCTCTGGGGGTGAGCAGCAGCGCGTCGCCTTGGCGCGTGCCTTTGTGGTGCAACCTGCCTTGTTGCTGGCTGACGAGCCCACCGGTAGTCTGGACTTCGCCACTGGTGAAAAGATCATGGGGCTGATGTTTGAACTCAACCGCGAACGCGGCACCACACTGGTGCTGGTTACGCATGACCGTGCGATTGCCGACAGATGTGAGCGTGCCATCACCATCGAAGCTGGGCGTCTGGTTACTAGCACTTGAAGCAGCCGCGATAATCGGGGCATGTCTACCCCCAAAACCCTGTTCGGCTTTCATGCCGTGGGCGTGCGCCTGAAGACCGCGCCCCAATCCATTCTTGAGATTTTTATTGATCCCGCCCGACGTGATGCACGCATGCGCCAGTTCGTCGAACGCGTGAACGAAGCCGGTGTGCGCCTGCAAGAGGCAGACGGTATGCGCTTGGCACGGCTTTCAGGCAGTCACGGTCACCAAGGCGTGGTGGCCAGAGTGAACCAAATTACACAAGTGCACTCGCTTGACGAATTACTGGAAAACCTGGAAGCGTCCAATGCCGACTTGCCCTTGGCAGAGCGCACCCAGCCGCTGATTTTGGTACTTGACGGGGTGACCGATCCGCACAATCTTGGCGCGTGCCTGCGCGTTGCCGACGGGGCGGGTGCGCATGCGGTGATTGCGCCCAAGGACCACGCTGCAGGTATCAATGCCACGGTGGCCAAGGTTGCCAGCGGTGCGGCAGAAACCGTGCCCTATTTCATGGTGACCAACCTGGCGCGCACACTCAATGAACTCAAGGAACGCAACATCTGGATCATTGGTACCAGTGATCAGGCCACCCAGACGCTGTATGACGTTGGTCTGAACGGCCCTGTTGCGCTGGTGCTGGGGGCGGAGGGTGATGGCATGCGCGCGCTCACCGCCAAAACTTGCGACCAACTGGTCAGTATCCCGATGCGTGGTGCGGTGGAGAGTCTGAATGTGTCAGTGGCCAGTGGGGTGTGTTTGTATGAAGCGCTGCGTCAGCGCACGGTTGCAACTGCTGTGTGAGTCATCGTTGACCCTTGCTAGGTTGAAAAAAATTTAGTAATCGCTACAAAAATAAGAGCTTCTTACGCTTTATTTACGTTGGTTACAGCCTAGTTTATTTAAAATTAATTCCTGTAAGCAACAAAACAAGATCAGCCGGGATGGTTTTTCCGTCTGCCCTTAGGTAACACGCGCATTCTGCATGCCAACGGTTGCTGACCGTTTTTAGAGCCATTTTTGCCTTTAAGGCATACTGCATGGATACAGGGAATATCGTTACCTCAATGGTTGATCCATGACCAAAAACTTCTATAAAAACCCTGAGTTCACAAAGAATACCTCCTTCGTTTGGGTAGCCGTCACGGTTTTTCTGGCAATCGTTGGAGCCATTCTTACTTGGCATGCCTACGACAGCTACGGTGAAGTACTGGAGCAGGAATATCGAGCGCTTGAGGGGCAGGCACACTTGGGTGACGTTCAGGTAGGCGGGGCACTGCGCAGTATCAATCTGGTGCTGCAAAGTGTGATAGATGACACCCAGGCGGTGCCAAAGCTTTCACCTCAAATAGTTCAGCAGCGCAAACTCAGTTGGTTGCGACAGTTTCCTGAAGTTCACTTCATGCTGACGGTGGATAGCCATGGCCAGACAACAACCGCGGAGAGCCTTGATGATCCTGGCAGTGTGGCCGCTGTACGCGCATTCGATGCGTCGCAACGCGAATACTTCACCATCCATCGAGATGCAAAGCCTGAGGACTATTTTCGCTTTCAAATATCGCGCCCGTTCAAGACCATCACCCGTCGCTACACGATCACGATTTCAAGGGCCATTCGGAGCAAGGACGGACAATTTTTGGGGGTGGCACTGGTTTCACTGTCGCCCACCTATTTCGATTCCATATTGCAGCAGGTGCTGTCAAACGATGTACTCGATGCAGCAGCTTTACACAACCGCAATGGCGATATCGTCTATCGCTTGCCTCATCCTGACAATTATTTGGGGAAAAACATCGCAAACGGCGATGCGTTTAAATCTTATCTTGGTTCAAATCTGCATTTCACCCGGTATTCTGGTGTGACCGTCACTGACAACGTGAAGCGGATCCTTGTTTTCAGCAGGGTGGAAGGTACCAGCCTTGATATTGGCGTGTCCGGGCGATTTGATGTCGTCATGGGACGATGGAAGGTCAGTTGCCTCATGAAGGCGCTGACCTTTATGCTTCTCGCGGGGCTGTCACTTGCGCTGGCGCAGGAGACTCAGCGGCGAATGCATGCGCGGTGGGCAAGTGAGAAGACTGAAAAGCGTTTCAGGGCTTTTTTTGAGCGTTCCATGGTGGGCATGGCGACGCTCAATTCGCATGAGCACTGGATTGATGTGAATCCAGCACTTTGCGAAATATTGGGTTACTCAAGCGATGAACTGCTGTCGACGACTTGGGTGCAACTCAGTCATCTCCAAGATTTGGCAGCAGGGCAGCGGCAATTTGGTCGACTGCTATCCGGTGAAATTGATGAATTTGAAATGGATGGGCGCTTTATCCATAAAAATGGCAACATCGTTTTCATGCATCTCGCGGTTCGCGCCGTGCGAAAGCACAACCAGGAAGTCGACTACGTTGTCGCGCTTCTGGAAGACATCACTGAGCGCAAGCAAGCCGAAGAGGCTATTCATCACCTGGCATTTAACGATGCCTTGACCAAGCTGCCAAATCGCCGGCTGCTCAGCGAGCGTTTAAACCAAACCATGGTGGCCAGCCAGCGTACCGGCCGTCACTGTGCGCTGATGTTCCTGGACATGGACAATTTGAAACCCCTCAACGACACCAATGGACACAACGCGGGTGACGCCCTTCTGATTGAGATTGCGGATCGGCTGAAAAATTGTGTGCGTACGGTGGATACCGTGTCCCGCTTTGGTGGTGATGAGTTTGTGGTGGTGCTGAGTGAATTGGCCGCCGACGTCACTGATTCGAAAGCCCAAGCCGGGGTGGTTGCAGAAAAAATCAGAGTGAAGCTGTCAGAGCCGTACCTGCTGACCGTCAAGATGGAGGGTAGACCCGACAGCATCGTTGAGCATTACTGCACCGTGAGCATTGGCGTGGTGGTGTTCATAGGTCATGATGCCAGCGAGGACGATATCCTCAAGTGGGCGGACGATGCCATGTACCAAGCCAAGGGCGCGGGACGAAACACGGTGCGATTTCATTAATATGGGTTGTCAGGCCAGACGATCTCCGTGTTGACATGAAACCGAATTGAGCAAAAAAAACGCGGCACGAAGGCCGCGTTTTTATATTTAAAGCCGATTATTCGACTTTAGCCTTGTTGCGCAGTTCTTCCTGGTACTTGGCCAGTTTTTGTTGTTGCAGTTGCTGAGCGACCTGTGGCTTGACATCATCGAGCTTGGGCAACTGGGCATCACGCACGTCATCCAGGCGAATGATGTGGTAGCCGAACTGGGACTTCACTGGTGTTTCAGTGGTCTTGCCTTTGGCCAACGCGGTCAAAGCGGTTGAAAATTCGGCCACATAGTTACCAGCCGGTGCCCAGTCCAGATCGCCACCTTTTGCGCCGGAGCCTGGATCTTTGCTGGATTTTTTGGCAATTTCTTCAAACTTGCCACCTTTTTTCAGCTGAGCAATGATGGCTTTGGCATCGGCCTCTTTCTCGACCAAAATGTGGCGTGCGCGGTATTCCTTGCCGCTGTTGGCTGCGACAAACTTGTCGTATTCAGCCTTGATTTCTTCATCAGATACTGCGTGGGTTTTTTGGTAATTGGCAAACAGTTCGCGGATCAAAATGGTTTGGCGAGCCAATTCCATTTGGGTTTTGAAGTCTTCAGTGGCATCCAAACCCATTTTTTGGGCTTCCTGCATGAAAACTTCACGCGCAATCACTTCGTCTTTGATTTGCTTCTGAATTTCAGGGGTGACCTGGCGGCCAGAGCGGGCCACTTGCTGGCTCAGTGCTTCGACTCGAGACAGGGGAACGGCTTTACCGTTGACAACTGCCACATTCTGGGCATCTGCCACCGCAGACAGGCTGCTCATGAGGGCCACCATCGCAATGCTTGAGACAAGTTTCTTTTTCATGCAAATTTCCTGCAGATTAAATAAAAAATAAGTTGTTGGGGTTTCGGCCCATTGCGGTCAGGCTATGGGTGTTTTGGCTTCAATGGCCAGCGCGTGCAAGCCTTGATCCATGAAATCTTGGAGCGAATCATACACAAGCCGGTGCCGAGCTACGGCAGACTTGCCAACAAAAGCATTGGCCGTGATGCGGACCCTGAAGTGCGTGCCAAAACCTGTACCGTTGGCACCGGCATGACCGTGGTGCACGTGGCTCTCGTCCAGCACTTCCAGTTGCTCTGGATTCAGGGCTTGTTGGAGTCGCTCTTGCAGCAGCGCTGCCGTAGATGCGGTGGTGCTCATGGTGCAGGGGTTTGGGCCTCGTCAGCCACCAGATAGCGTGAAATGTAAAACCCCTGGCCGACGATGAAGACCAGAGGGAACGCATAGCCCCACAGCTTGAAATTCACCCAGGCTTCCGTGCTGTAGTAGGCAGCCACATAGCCGTTGATGATGGCCATGAAGGCGCTGTAGATCACCCAGACCATGTTCAACCGCATCCACACAAACTCCGGCAGTGTCAGTTGGCTGCCCAACAGCATTTTCAGGAAGTTTTTCTTATAAACCCAAACGGCAATCGCCAGCGCAATCGACATCGCCGCATAGAGCACGGTGGGCTTCCATTTGATGAAACGGTCGTCGTGCAGCACCAGCGTGAGTGTGCCAAACACCAGCACCAGCACCAGCGTGAGCTTGTGCATCATCTGAAGTCTGCGGTCAATGCCGAATATCAGTGCCATCTGCAACACGGTGGCTGCCATCAAAACACCGGTGCCGATGTAGATGTCGTACATCTTGTACGCGCCGAAAAAAAACAGGATGGGAAAAAAGTCGATCAGTATTTTCATGAGGGTGTGAAGTTTAACGAAGCCGAGTTCATGCAGTAGCGCAGGCCAGTGTCTGTGGGGCCATCATCAAACACATGACCTAGATGCGCGCCGCATTGGGCACAGACGGTTTCCACCCGCGTCATGCCGTGGCTGCGATCGGTGATTTCCTTGATGGCACCCGGTACGGCCAGTGAAAAACTGGGCCATCCACACCCGGCATCAAACTTGGTAACGGCATCAAACAGCTTGTGGCCACAGCAGATGCAGTGGTAGCTGCCATCGGCCCAATGGGCTTCATATTTACCGGTAAACGGGCGTTCCGTGGCTTTTTGGCGGGTGACCTGGAATGCGCCCGGCTCTGCTCCCTTTTGTTGTAGCTGGGTTTGCCACTCGGCCTCGGTTTTCTGGACGGTGTAATTCATGGTGTTTGGAGATTGACGTGTTTCAGGAACTGCAACTGATCTCTATCTGGTTGGCCCAGTCGGGCGGGAACCCGGCGTAGGTCTCGGAACCGGGGTGTTCATCAAAGGGGGTGCCCAGTAGTACGAGCAGCTTGGATACGCCGGAGAAGTCTTTGTTCCTTGCTGCCGTGATGGCTTCTTCACCGAGGTAATTGCGCAGTACGAATTTTGGATTGGAGTTATGCATTAAATTGGCATCTACCCCCTGTGAAATATGCGTAGCAAGCTCTGAATAACGTAGCATCCAGGCATCAAATCCGTCGCGATCCAGGAACAGGTCACGCACCGGCTCGGTGTTTGCGCTGCCCTGTGCCGCGTTCAATCTGCGCCAAAAGATGGTGTAGTCCACCCGATTTTTGGCCAGCAGGGTCAGCAGGTCGTCGATCAGTGCTGCGGGTGCGTCGGGGAGGCCGAGTTTGTGACTCATCAGTTGTTCGAACTTGGCCGTGAACAGGGGTTTGAAGGTGTCCAGTGCTTGCAGTGCCAGGGATTGCTCGCCAATGAGGGGAATAAGCGCCTGCGCCAGGGCGTAGAGATTCCAGTGCGCGATGTCGGGCTGCTGGTCAAAGGCGTAGCGGCCCTGGCGGTCGGTGTGGTTGCAAATGTGCCCGGGGTCATAGGCATCCAGAAACTGGAACGGCCCGTAATCCATGGTCAGCCCCAAGATGCTCATGTTGTCGGTGTTCATCACGCCATGGCAAAAACCAACCGATTGCCAGTGTGCCACCATGATCGCCGTGCGTTCGACCACGCGTTGCAGAAAGTTGGCATAGACCTGGCTATTGAACATGTCGCCGTTCAGGCAATCGGGGTAATACCGGCCAATGACGTAGTCGGCCAATGTTTTTAACGCCTCGCTCTGGTTGCGGGCGGCAAAGTGTTCAAAATGTCCAAATCGGACGAAGCTCGGAGCCACGCGGGTGACCACGGCGGTCGTTTCCGGTGTTTCTCGCCAGACCGTGTCATCAGAGCCCACCACGCACAGGGCGCGGGTGGTGGGGATACCCAAGCCATGCATCGCCTCGCTGCACAAAAACTCCCGAATGCTGCTGCGCAACACGGCTCGGCCGTCACCCATGCGGGAGTAGGGCGTGAGGCCAGAGCCTTTGAGCTGCACTTCAAGCCCTTTCACCTCGCCCAGCAAAATGGCCCTGCCGTCTCCGAGTTGCCCGGCCCATTGGCCAAACTGGTGCCCGCTGTACACACTGGCCAGCGGTTGGGTGCCGCTGATGGACCGATTTCCGGCCAGCGCTTGCAGCAGGTCATTGCTTTGCATCTGCTGGCAACCAATCCCCAGCATATCGGCCACCGCTTCGGACCGACCTACCCAATAGGGCGTTCCCAGCGGCTGTGGGGCAAGCGGGGTGTAGAAAGCGCTGCCCAACTGGTGAAAGGGGTTGTGCCACGCCAAGCCGGTGTGAACTATCGATGACGAGGAGGTCTGTGGGTGCATGCCTCACATTGTCTGGCAGCTGCGTCAGGCACAAAGCCTGCAGGGTCACTCTGATGCCCTGTCATGTTGGTGACAGGTGTTGGCGGTGAGCCACCCTTTGGCGGTACCATGCCATTTTTTTATAAACGCCCATAGAGGAGACACTCATGCTCGGATTGATGCAACGCCAGGAACTCTCGATCTCGTCCCTGATTGAATTTGCCGAACGCCACCATGGTGAAGGGCAAATTGTTTCCCGGCGGGTGGAGGGTGACATCCACCGTTATACCTATAAGGAATGTGCACAAAGGTCTCGCCAACTGGCCAACGTGCTCGACACCTTCAATGTGAAGCAGGGGGAACGAGTGGCGTCGATTGCATGGAACGGTTACCGTCATATGGAGATGTATTTCGGCGTGAGCGGATCGGGACGGGTACTGCACACCATCAACCCGCGCATGGCACCTGAGCAAATTGCCTGGGTGATGAGTCATGCGCAAGACCAGATGGTGTGCTTTGACATGACTTTTTTGCCGATTGTCAAAGCCATTCACAGCAAATGTCCCAGCGTCAAACACTGGGTGGCGCTGTGTGAAGCGGATAAAGTCCCTTCCGACAGTGGCATTCCAAACCTGTTGAGCTATGAAGCCCTGCTCGTAGCACAACCCACGACCTATACCTGGCCTGAACTCGACGAAAACACGGCGTCAAGCATGTGCTACACCAGTGGCACCACTGGCAACCCCAAGGCGGCGTTGTACAGTCATCGATCCACTGTGCTGCACGCTTATGCGGCGGCCTTGCCGGACGTGATGTGCCTGTCATCGCGCGATTCCATTTTGCCGGTGGTGCCGATGTTCCACGTCAACGCCTGGGGCATCCCGTATTCAGCTGCGCTGACAGGCGCAAAGCTGGTCTTCCCGGGGCCGGGTATGGACGGCAAGTCGATTTACGACCTGATTGAGCTGGAACGAGTGACCTACGCGGCCGGTGTGCCCACCATCTGGCAGATGCTGCTGGGTCACATGGAGCCCAACAAGCTGCGGTTTTCTACCCTGAAGCGCACCGTGATCGGTGGCTCGGCCTGTCCACCGGCAATGATCGCCGCCTTCAATGACCAATACGGTGTGGAAGTGTTACACGCCTGGGGCATGACCGAAATGAGCCCGCTGGGCACCTTGTGCACGTTGAAGAACAAGCATCTGACCATGTCTGAAGCCGACAAGATGAAAGTGCGCCTGAAGCAGGGGCGAGCGATCTACGGTGTGGACATGAAAATTGTCGACAGCGCTGGCCAAGAGTTGCCTTGGGACGGGAAAACCTATGGAGACCTGCTGGTCAAAGGCCCGTGGGTGGTTCGTGAATACTTCCAGGGCGTGGGTGACAAAGAACCGGTGCGCCCGCTGATTGACGGCTGGTTTCCCACGGGTGATGTGGCCACCATCGATGCCGATGGCTACATGCAGATCACCGACCGCAGCAAAGATGTGGTCAAGTCTGGCGGTGAGTGGATCAGCTCGATCGACATTGAAAACATCGCGGTGGCGCATCCTGCGGTGGCCATGGCGGCCTGCATTGGCATGGCGCACCCCAAGTGGGATGAGCGTCCGATCATTGCTGTGGTCAAGAAGCCTGGACAGGAAGTCACGCGTGAGGAGTTGTTGGCGTTTTACCAAGACAAAGCCGCCAAGTGGCAAGTGCCCGATGATGTGGTGTTTCTCGATGCCATTCCCATGGGCGCGACGGGCAAGATGCAAAAAAGCAAGCTGCGTGAGGTGCTCAAGGATTACAAATTGCCAGATCTGCGTTGAACGACCTGTCGCCAGGGTGTCCCGGCTTAGGGATATCCCTGTCGTACCTGTGATCGATTGAAGTTAAGCTGACCGCTGTGCCATGGCACGAAGTGAGATCAATATAACGAGGAGACTTCATGAAATTTGCTATCAATGCAGTAGCTGCTTGCGTAT
>CAIOAQ010000473.1 GCA_903856025.1 uncultured beta proteobacterium | reverse complement strand
GGCCGGGCCCTTGAGCTTGAGGGGGTAGCCGCTGCCATCGTCCAATTCATGGTGCTCGCGGATGATCGCAATCGCGGGTGCCGCGAGTTGCATGCGCTGTGCGATGTCAACCCCAAACTGGCAATGCATCTCAAAGAGATTGCGCTCGGCCTGCGTCAGGGGTTCGGTCTTGAGCAGAATCTTGGCTGGCACTTCCTTGTGACCGATGTCGTGCATCAGCGCACCTACGCCCAGCATGCCAGCGACCTCGGGCATCATGTTCAGATCACGTGCCATCATCAACACCAGCATCGTGACGTTGAGCGAGTGAAAGTACAAGTCCTCTCCACCGAGCTTGTCCCCCATCACCTGAATGGCAAGTTCCGGTGCAGACAGGATGGAATCAGCAATTTTTTTGATCAGCTGAGTGGCTTCTTCCACTGTTTCTTTGGGGTGGCTGTACAGGTTTTTTTCAATGTTGTGGATGACACCTACCGTATCTACAAAAGCACTTTCAATGCGCTCAGCCTTGTCGCGCTGCTCTCGCATGCGCACCATCATGGCGCGTTTGGCCTGCATGATCGGTGACGGTGCTGACTCGGGCGGCACCTCCGGTGTTGCAGGGGCTTGAGCAAGGGTATCTGCCGGGCCGGTCATGCTGGCCGCCTGTGTGGCTGGTACAGCCCCGCCATCGGTGGAGGCGGCGCGTGTAGCCTTGGCTGCGCTTGCTGCGGGCGCTTGCGTTTCAACCGGATCACTGAGCTCAGGGTTGATGCGAATGCTTTTGAGCCCCAGCGCCTTGATTTCCTCGATCTGTGATTCAGACTTGATTTTGAAATGGTTGAATGAAAAGGGGTGCTCAAACCATTTCAAGTCCAGGTGGATGTATTGCCCAACGCGCAGTTCATCGATCGATACGGTGAGCGCGTCGACGGGCTTCACAGGGGCACCTTGGTGTTGTCTTGCTGGAGTTGTTGCAGCACGTCATGCAGTTTGCGGTTGGCCGCCATCAGCTCCCGGTTGGTGTTGTGCACCTGCATTTCGAGTTGCCGGTTGTCCTCGAACATTTGGCGATGTTGGATGGCTTTGTCGATTTGCTCGCGCAGCGCTTCATCGTCCCACGGCTTGGTCAAAAAGCGGTACACCGCCCCTTCGTTGATGGCGTCGGTGACCGACTGCAGCTCGGTGTAGCCGGAGAGCACGATGCGAATCGTGTCGGGGTAAAGCACCTTGGCAGCGCGCAAAAATTCCACACCGGTCATGCCAGGCATGCGCTGGTCCGAGATGATGATGTCCACGCTGTGCTTGGCAAGAACTTGAAGTCCTTCGTCGCCGCTGTTGGCGGTCAGGATCTCATGCCCATCGCGGCGGAACAGGCGTTTAAGTGCCGACACAATGTTGGGCTCATCATCGACCAGCAGCAAGGTGCGTTTGGGCGACTTCAAGCGCAACAAATGCTCGGGAAGATGACGTGCCTCAGAGAAAAGCGTTTCGATTTCAGGCACCGTGACCGGCTTGGAAAAGTAGAAACCCTGAAATTCGTCACAGAAGTTGGACCGCATGATTTCGCATTGGGCTTCGGTCTCCACGCCTTCTGCAATGGCCTTCATGCCCAGCCCATGTGCCATCGAAATGATCACCTTGACGAGCATCATGTCGCTGGGGTTGGTGGCGATGTCGCGCACAAAAGACTGGTCAATCTTCACTTGGTCAAATGGAAAACGCTTCAGGTAACTCAGCGACGAGTAGCCGGTGCCAAAGTCATCCAGCGAGAGTTTGACCCCCAGTTCCTTGAGTGACCTGAGGATGGCACCGTTGCGTGGCACGTCATCCATCAGTGCGCCTTCGGTCACTTCGATGTAAATGCGTGCCGGGTCGACGTTGGCTTCTGTAAGGGCTTGACGCACTTGCCCGGCGAAGTCGTTGTCGCGAAATTGCACGGGTGACGCATTGATGGCGACATGCGGCACGTTGATGCCTGCATCAAGCCAATGGCGAATATCCTGGCATGCGCGCTTCAAAACCCATTCGCCAATCGGGATGATCAGCCCGGCTTCTTCGGCCATTGGGATGAACTTGCTCGGTGACACCTTCCCCAGCACCGGATGGAACCAGCGCAAGAGCGCCTCCAGTCCGCAAATTTGCCCGGTCTGCAAGTCCACCTGGGGTTGGTACACCAGATTGAGCTGATGCTGAGAGATGGCCTGGCGCAAGGCCTTGGCCATGGCATCACGGGCCAACACTTGCTCATACAGTTCCACACTGTAGAACTCGTAATTGTTGCGGCCCTTGTCCTGGGCACGGTGCATGGCAATTTCAACTGCTTTGAACAAGCTTTCGAAATCGTGGCCGTTCTCCGGGTAGCTCACGATGCCAATGGACGCGGTCATGCTCAGCTCATGTTCGCCCAGAAGACAGGGACGTGAGAGTTTGCCCAGCAATTCCTTGGCGAGATGTGCCGCTCCCAGGTGGTCGGTGCTGGGGAGCACCATCACAAATTCCTTGCCGCCGAGTCGTGCCACTGTGTCTTGCTCGCGCACAGATTCACTCAGCCTGCGGGCCATTTCTACCAGCAATTGGTCACCCGTTTGATGTCCAAGGGTGTCATTGATGGTGCCGAAATGGTCCAGCGCCACCAGCATCATGGCCAGTGGTTCGCCTGCGCGCTGCACCATGCTCAAGGTCAATGAGGCGCGGTCCTGAAGCAGCGTGCGGTTGGGCAAACCGGTCAGCGGATCGAAGTGCGACAACCATTGGATGCGGCTCTCGGCGGCCTTGGTCTGACTCAAGTCGCTGAAATTGGCGACATAGTGGGTGGTGACGTTATTTTCGTCTCGCAGCGCTGAAATGGACAGCCACTCCGGGTAATCATTGCCGTCCTTTTTTGTGTTCCAGATCTCACCGGACCAATGGCCGACCGAGGTGAGCGTGTCCCACATCTGGTGGTAGTACGCGGCGTCTTGCCGATCGGACCGCAGGATGCGTGGATTCTGGCCGATCACCTCTTCTGCCGCATAGCCGGTGATCCGGGTGAAGGTGGGGTTGACCATGACGATCGTCCCTGCTGCGTCGGTGACGGTAACCCCTTCCTGGCCCTGCTCGAAAATCCGCGTCGCCATTTGCAACTGCTTGTCTTGTTCCTTGCGCTTGGCAATGTTGCGGGTCACACCCACCATGCCTGTCAGCGTGCCATGTTCGTAGTATAGGCCGCTGGTGGAGACCTCGGTCCAGACCATGCCGCCGTCTTTACATGGCTGCTCAAACTCCTGGCTGAACGACGCAAACGGCAACCCGGCGGCCTCGTCTGCGATGTTTTTTTCGATGGCCCTTTTGACCACGGTGGTGTCTCTCGGGTCAACCACTTCGTACAGGTTTTTATGCAGAAGCTCTTCGACACTGAACCCGCTGAGCATTTCGATCGACGGGCTGACGTAGGTGAAGTGGCCCTGCTTGTCGGTGGTCCAGATCACATCGCTGACATTGTTGGTGAGCAACTGCAATCGGTGCTCGCTTTCGCGCAGCGCTTTTTCTGCACGGCGTCGATGCACCACGTTCCAAATGGCATCCGAGATCAGACGCACGGTTTCCACGTCGGTGTGGGTGTAGTGCTCCACTTTATTGCCGACACCCGCCATCATGCGCACCAGGCCGCCATCGATGACCGGGATGCTGATCAGGCGTTCTAGGTGGGCGTGTCCTTCTGGCAGCCCGTGTTTGCCGGTAGCGGATGCGTAATCATTGACCACCACCGGTGCACGCTGGCGCAAGGCATCCGCCCAGATGCCAGCCTGGTTCACCGGGTAATGGCTGTCGTAGACCGCGGTGCAATAGTTGGCCATCGTCGCTCGTGACCAGGCCACCAGTTCAATGGTTTCCTGGTCTTCATGCACCAGATGGATGAATGCGATCTGGCTGCCAGTGAGTTTTTCAGCCAGCTCCAGGCCAAACTGCATGAACCCGTGCTCGGTCATCGATTCCGCTGCAATGGGTAGGTTCAGCAGTGCTTCGGCCAGCAAGGCCTTGAGTTCCAGCATGGCCCTGGCCTTTTTCTGCTCGGTGAGGTCACGCACCACCGTGCAGGTCATCTTTTGACCATCGGGACCGTCAAAGACTTGCGACAGCACTTCAGCTGGAAATTGATGCTGATCTGAACCAAAAAATGTCAATTCACCTGCAAACTGGCCAAGGCGGCGACGTTCCTCCAAGGCGACGGGCAAGCGAGGATCGGTCAGGTCCACCAGGTCGCCAAGTTCCAATTGCTGCAATGTGGCTTCGTCACATCCGAAGAGTTCGCAAGCCTTGGCATTGGCTGACACCACCTCACCGTCCAGCGTGGTGAGCATCACTGCGTCCTGGCTGTTTTCAAACAGCGCGCGGTACTTGTATTCGCTTTCGCGCAGGGCAACCTCGTTGTTTTGCGCCAGGGTCAGTGTCGTTTGCAGGTTTTTTGAAACCTCAAAAACCTCTCGGAACTGACGGCTTAGCACCATGTACAGCAGCAAGGATGTGAATGCCACAAACAGTGCGTCTTTGGCGGTGTCGACCTGGATGAATTGAACCGGGTCGGGGAACAACCATACCGCAAGGTTATCCGAGACACCGAACCATAACGCGGTGAAGACCGCGTAAATCCACACCAACCGGCCGGCGCTGCGCGTGGGTTGTTGGGGATCGAGTTCG
>CAIOAQ010000472.1 GCA_903856025.1 uncultured beta proteobacterium | reverse complement strand
TGACCTGCTGGTCAACAACGCGGGCATCACCCGTGACCGCATGTTCCTGAAAATGACCCGCGAAGACTGGGACGCAGTGATCGAAACCAACCTCAACTCCATGTTCAACGTCACCAAACAAGTGGTCGGCGACATGGTTGAAAAAGGCTGGGGCCGCATCATCAACATCTCTTCTGTGAATGGTGTCAAAGGTCAAGCCGGTCAAACCAACTATTCAGCTGCCAAAGCGGGCATGCACGGTTTCTCGATGGCGCTGGCGCAAGAACTCGCCACCAAGGGCGTGACGGTCAACACCGTGAGCCCTGGCTACATTGGCACCGACATGGTCAAAGCCATCCGTCAAGAAGTCCTGGACAAAATCATCGGCACCGTGCCAGTGAAGCGCCTGGGTGAACCCTCTGAAATCGCGTCCATCATTGCCTGGCTGGCGTCTAATGAAGGCGGTTACGCCACCGGTGCCGAGTTCTCGGTCAACGGCGGCCTGCACATGGGGTGATGCTTCAGTTGGTGGGCAGAGGATAATTGCTTGATGCAAGCCGATCTCCACCAACTTTTAGCTGCCGATGGCCCTGTCGTCGCCGCGATCAGCGCGCGTTTGCAAAACGTCATCGCTGTTTACGCCTTTGGCAGCCAACTCCAAGGGACGGCCAATTCCGATAGTGATTTGGATCTGGCCGTGCTGGTTGCTGGCTATGCAGATCCAGTCGGGCTGTGGGAATTGGCGGGCGAGCTGTCTGACCTGACGAGGTGCCCGGTAGACCTGCTTGACCTGCGCGCCGCGTCCACCGTCATGCAATACCAGGTCATCACGACCGGACAACGTCTTTGGTCTATGGGTCTTCTAGCTGGTTTGTTTGAGTGTTTTATCCTGAGCGAAAAAACTGCCCTTGAAACGGCCAGAGCGCCACTTATGGCAGATATCTGCCGTACAGGAAGAATTCATGCTTGACGACGTTTTGGTCAACAAAGCGGCCACCGTAGAGCGGTGTGTCGCTCGTGCTCGTGAAGAATTTAACCGCGACCCGGCCACGTTTGCAATCGACTTTACCCGGCAAGATGCGGCTACCCTCAATGTGCAGCGCGCCTGCGAGGCTGTGTTGGACATGGGTCAGCACCTGGTGCGTCGAGAAAAACTGGGCGTTCCACAAAGCGCTCGTGACGTGTTCGAACTGCTTTTACGCGGGCAATGGATTGACGCGCCGTTGGCAGAATCGCTCAAACGCATGGTGGCGTTTCGCAACATCGCGGTTCATGATTACCAAAACCTGCTTCTGCCGATTCTTGAAAGCATCATTACCAGCCATTTGGATGAGTTTCTGGAATTTACCCAGCTCGTCTTGAAACGCGACGCTTCCAGTTGATTCGTCCGTTCAACGGGCCCCCCGTAGGAGCCCAGCCCTCTGGGCGAATGACTCCTACAAAATCGAGTTCAGTCTCAACCAGCGGCAGCTGACAGCTCCATAAACACCCAGTCCACCACCTCCGCATTGGGCTGGTAGCCGGGCACCAACTCTTTGATCATGGCCCGAATGAGGGGCACGTCGTTGCAGTGCAGCGCCTTTGATAGCTCGTGAAGCCGTGGGGTCAGTTCTGCCAACGGCAAAAATTCTTCGTGGGCTTTCATGATGCGGGCATGCTTGGTGGGCAGCGGGTTGTCGCCAATCAAGAGCTCTTCGTAAAGCTTCTCCCCAGGGCGCAGCCCGGTGATTTTGATTTCAATATCCCCGTTCGGGTTGGCTTCGTCACGCACGGTCAGGCCTGACAGTTCCACCATCCGTCTGGCCAGGTCAATGATGCGTACCGGTTGGCCCATGTCCAGCACAAACACATCCCCGCCAGTGGCCATGGCTCCTGCCTGGATCACCAGCTGTGCGGCCTCAGGAATAGACATGAAATAACGATTGATGTCTGGGTGCGTCAGCGTGATCGGCTCGTTGGCTTTGATCTGCTTTCTAAATAACGGCACCACAGAGCCGCTTGAACCCAATACATTGCCAAAACGAACCATGGCATAGCGAGTGTTGCTCCCTTTTGCAGCCGCATCAGCGGCCAGCGCTTGCAAAGCCATTTCAGCCAGTCGTTTGCTGGCTCCCATGACATTGGTGGGGCGCACCGCCTTGTCGGTACTGATCAATACAAAATCCCTGACACCCTCTTCACCAGCGATTTTGGCCATGCGCCAGGTGCCAAGTGCGTTGTTTTTGACCCCTTCAGCCGGGTTGTGCTCCACCATTGGCACATGTTTGTAGGCAGCAGCGTGGTAAACCGTGTGCGGTTTCCAGGTACGCAAAATTTCCCGAATGCGATTTTGGTCGCGCGCTGAGGCCAGAAGGGGTATCAGTTCTACCTGGGGCTGGTTTTC